>DBOL01000064.1 GCA_002299555.1 Candidatus Aminicenantes bacterium UBA647 | reverse complement strand
ATCTCAACCTTCCCATCGTTGTAACTTTTTTCGAGAAGAAGGTCCTTTATGATCTTTTCAACCTTTTTCATCTTTGAAGGGTTATGATAGGAGAATGGAGCCAGAACAACACTATTCTCCTGCAATTTATCTTCAATATCATCCCGCTTGATCTTTTTCCCTGTTGTATATTTGATAGAGATTATAAGCGGATTTTCTTCGACAACGAATTTCACCTCTTTACCACCCTGAACATCAGAAACATCAAGCTTAATGTCTTTAAAGAATCCTGTATCCCATAATGTTTTAAAATCTTTTCTCAGCTGATCCGGAGTATACTCCCCACCAATCTTGGATTTTATATAAAAAAGGAACGTATCTTTTGATACTTTTTTATTCCCCTCAATAACAATCCTTCTGATAACGTCAGAAGAAAGCAGAAACGTAGATATAAAGATCAACAAAATTATTAATGATATTTTTCTCATAAAAGCCTCGCAAGCAATCGAATTTTATAACACATTTTGCCCTATAATTCAATAAAGCACTGCCACAGAACATTTCGGCAGGGGTGCAGATATGCTATATTTACTAAGACTACCGATTTTAGATAACGGTTTCATAAAAAATGATAAATATGTTATTGAAAACTCTCACGTATTTTAATGTTTTTCTTTCTGTTTTAAAATTATATAATTGAGGTGCCCATGAACAAGGTATTAAAGTTTGTCTCAGTATTAACAATTTCCCTCCTTTTGCAAAGTTGTATAGATCTCGGGATATACATGTCCGATTTCCCATTGAATTCCTCTGATACGGAGCCTGCAGATATAAAACTTATCGGACATTGGGAAAAAGTCTCAGGGAAGGATAAAAGTATAGAAATGAAAACTCTCGAGTTTATCCTGTTCAACGGTAACGAATACATTATGCGTACCCGGGAAGAGTCTGACAAAAGTCTGGTTCGCGTTTTCATCACTACTATTTCCGGAGTGTCATTTCTGAATCTTCAGGAACTTTCCGGTACTGAACAACAATATGTATTTTGTAAATATAGTATAAACGAGGAAGATGAATTGATCCTTACTTTCGTTGGAGATACACTTTTTGACTCATACAAATCTGAAACATCAAAGAAGCTCAGAAAGTTCATAAAGAAAAATCTTGGGAATCCGGAACTTTTTGATAAAGAGATGAGCTTCACTTTTAAAAAAGTGAATGAATTATAGTATAGTTGTCATATGAAAATCATTTCACTTATAACACTGATCCTTATCGTAGCCATCCCCGGTCTTACAGAGCCCGTTGAACAATTCGGTTTATCCGGAACAGATCAGGAAACGATCATGAAGGGAGAACTTGTATATAGGAAGAGAGTGATAGAAGGAGCGCCATGGCCGGAGATCACGGTATTCGGGATAATAAATGCTGCTGCACTTGAAAGCGCAGCTGTTTTTTACGCTTACCATGAACACAAAGAGTTTCTCCCTGATCTCCTTAGTTCTGTCCCGGTCAAATATATATCTCCAACTGACCTCCACATCAAATTTGAAATGAAAGTGCCCTGGCCATTAAGGAACAGCCGGTATATCACCGGGAACAGATTCGGCATTTATGGAAACGGCGGATACAGAATTGAATGGTACAACGTTACAAGTTCATCTTCAAAGGATACTAACGGGACCGTAACATTCCTCCCTTATGACAAAAGAACAATGTTCATCTACAGGACATTCATCCATCCGAAAAGCAAACTGGCAGGCTTGTTTAAAAAGAGAATGTTAAAAGAAGTATTAAAATCAGTAAGGGCTATAATTTCCAGAATTGAATCAAAAAAAAATAATGCCCCCGGTAACATGTCAGGGTATATCAGCGCTTTGAAGAGCTCGTTAAACGGGGAGTATGTTTACAAAGACATTCAGGGAGCAAAAAGATGAAATGGACATCCCCCAAATTGACTTTGTTCTGACGTTCTCCTATAATTATTTATCAGAAATATCGGGAGTTGACCAATATGAGAACAGTTTTGATTACAGGCGGTGCAGGATTTCTTGGGTCCCATCTGACAGACAAATTCCTTGCTGAAGGATGGAATGTGATTGTACTCGACAATCTTCTTACAGGTTCAATAAAAAACATCAGCCATTTGATAGAAAAGGAAAATTTTAAGTTCATTAAGTATGATGTTACTGATTATCTCTTTTTTGAAGAGAATATAGATCTTATTCTCCACTTCGCATGTCCTGCATCTCCATTAGACTATTTCCAGCACCCTATCCATACAATGAAGGTTGATTCACTCGGAACTCTGAACACATTGGGTCTTGCAAGAAATAAAAATGCACGCTATGTATTTGCTTCCACTTCGGAGATATACGGAAGCCCTCTGGTGCACCCTCAAACAGAAGAGTATTGGGGCAATGTAAATCCGGTTGGGATAAGATCTGTGTATGATGAAGCAAAAAGATTCTCCGAGGCTATGTGTATGGCTTACTACAGAGAACATGGAATTGATATAAGAATATCAAGGATCTTTAATACTTACGGTACAAGGATGAAACTTACGGACGGAAGGGTTATCCCCACATTCATCTCCCAGGCCCTGTCCGGAAAAGACATTACGATCTTCGGGAACGGGTCTCACACCAGAAGTTTTTGTTATGTAGATGATCTGACAAGAGGGATCTACGACCTGGCAGAAGCTGATGGATTAGAAGGGAGTGTATTGAATCTTGGAAACCCGGATGAATTTACGATCAAATCACTCGCAGAGAAAATAATTTCAATTACCGGGTCAGAATCAAAAATTGTACATAGAGATATCCCTGAAGATGACCCCCCAATAAGGAAGCCCGACATAACTAAAGCAAAAAAACTTCTGAAGTTTTTACCAGCTGTATCTCTTGAGGACGGCCTGAAGAATATCATCCCATGGTTCCAGAAGAGGCTGGATGGATAAGCATATTTTCGGCCCTGTCCCTTCAAGGAGACTTGGCATTTCCCTCGGGATAGATATAATCCCTTTTAAAACCTGTACTCTCGATTGCCTCTATTGCGAATGTGGTAGAACTACCAACCATACTATTGAGAGGAGATCTTTCTTTTCAACGGAAGACCTCATTGCAGAATTCAGGGAGTTTCTTAAAACAGGTGATCATCTTGACTACATAACATTTTCCGGTTCCGGAGAACCTACTCTTAATTCAGATATCGGTTACATGATAAAAGAGATAAAAAAAATGACAAAGACACCCGTTGCCGTACTCACGAACACAACACTCCTGCATCTCCCCGAAGTTCAGAATGATCTTCTGAATTCAGATCTGATCCTCCCATCCCTTGATGCAGTTTCAGAAAATGTGTTCAGGAAGATCAACAGGCCGGCCTCCGGAATATCAGCGGAAAATTTAATAAATGGTTTGAAAAGTTTCAGCAGGAAATATAAAGGTGAGATATGGCTCGAAGTTTTCGTGTCCAGGGGAATCAATGATTCAGATGAGGAACTTGAGAAGATACGTAAAGTAATTGAACAGATCATGCCGTCAAAAGTCCAGCTGAACTCTCTGGACAGACCTCCTGCATACAGTGAGGCTAAACCTGCGGGACACGATCTTCTTGGAATGATAGTGGAAAAATGGAAAGGACTTCCGGTAGAGATAATAAAAAGGGTAAAAAAGAGAGAAGAGATACCCTCGTTCTCAAAAAATCTTGAGAGCAATATCCTCAATACAATCATCAGACGACCTCTTACAATAGAAGACCTGATCATGCTTACCGGAAAGAACAGGTTGGAAATTTTAAAATATATAGATGTTCTTGAAAAAGAGAAATCGATCCGGGCTGAAATAGTCGGTGAAAAGATCTTTTACAGAACAAATTCCTGATAAATAAAACTTCAAACATCATTCACACAAAATTCATGTTTAAATCCGGACTTCTTCCGTATACCCACCATTTATGATATATTTCACAGATGGAATTTACCAGCCTGAACAAATGTCCACTATGTGATTCCGATAAGATCGGTACATTTAAAAAAGGTACGATAAATACAGAGAACATCAGCACTGATGATTTTAAGATAACCGATTCAACTTACGGTTCTGTCTGGGCTTTTTCAAAGTGTTCATCATGCTCTTTTGTGTTCTCAAATCCGAGAATTGATGAAAAAAGCCTTATTGAATTTTATTCTGAACTTGAAGACAATGAATACACTGATGAATGGGAAGGGAGAGAAAAAAATTTCCGGACCATTATAAAAAGACTGGAAAAAATTGAGATTCCGGGGAAGAAACTTCTGGATATAGGGGCAGCAAGCGGGATCTTCGTAAGACTCGCTGCAGAGAACGGGTATTCTGCAGAGGGGATCGAGCCATCAACACAACTTGCCAGGGAAGCGGGAGAAAAGTTCGGGATAAAGATATTTGAAGGCACAATTGATGACTATAGTTCAAGTGAACAATTTTCGGTTGTAACACTCCTTGATCTGATAGAGCATGTAAATGACCCGGCAGAATTCATGAACAAGGTCTCACCACTGGTTAAGAAGGGGGGGGTTCTGGTAATAGTCACACCGGACATTCAAAGTATACCCCCGAAGTTCCTGAGGAACAAATGGTGGCATTACAGAACAGCTCATGTAAATTTTTTCAGTCTCCGCTCACTCTCTTTCCTCCTGAAAAGATCCGGATTCACAATTGAAAAAAAATACAGATATGCCTGGAATTTCTCTTTCTACTATGTTCTTACCAGATTGTTTCCATCATTGAAAAAGAGGAAGGGTTTACAAAAAGTATTAAAAAGATTAAACTTGAAATTACAATTATTTGATTCCTGGGAAATCTATGCACGGAAAAACTAAATATTATTTTGAATCTCTGAGACTGGAAAGATGGCCAAGAAGTCTCGCTATCATTCCGGGTTTTGTTGCTGCTGCTGTCATGGAACCCTCCCTGCTCACCTCCCGTCCATTTCATATCTCGATCCTGCTGCTGGTACTCTCTTTTTTTCTTACACTTCTTATATCCACATCAAACTATATCATCAATGAGATAGCAGATGCGCCTTCTGATGCTCACCATCCTGCAAAAAAAGACCGCCCCCTCGTTAAAAAGATCATAAGTGCTAAAATCCTTATGGTTCTCTGGCTGATAATGGTAATTATTGCATTTGCAGGAGGGAAGATCTTCTTCAATGATAATTTTCTCCTGAGTCTCGCCGCCCTTCTTTTGGCAGGGCTACTTTACAATATCCCACCTGTCAGAGTGAAAGATATCCCCTTTCTCGATTCGACATTGGAGTCTGCTAATAACCCCATCAGGTTTCTTACAGGCTGGTTCATAATAACAAGCACTTTCCCTCCGGCCAGTCTTCTGATATCCTGGTGGTCCTTTGGAAATTTTCTGATGGTTGGGAAAAGGGTTGCAGAAAAAAAATTCCTTTCCCCAGAGGAGTCAGCCGGATACAGACTCTCTCTTAAGAAATATTCAATAAAAAGTCTAATTGCTTTCATGATCCTGAATTCGATAATTTTCATACTCACTTTTTCACTTTTTGCTGTCGAAGCAGAAATGTATACTCTGCTCATTTCTATACCTTTCATTCTCTTCTATCTGGGAATGTTCATGAAGAAATCGGTTCAGGACATAGATGGAGCTGAAGAACCGGAAAAGCTGTTAAAAGATCCATATTTTGCATTTTATACTGTATTTCTTATAATAATTTTTGCCCTTGCTTATTTATTCAAATAGAATGGAATTTGAAATTTTATTAAAAATAATTTTATCATCACTTCTCGGAGGACTCTTTGGTATAAGCAGGGAAATATCAGGGAGAGGAAGCGGGATCCGGATAATATTTCTGGTCTCTACCGGAAGTACACTTTTTTCAATACTCTCTCTTGAGCTGACAAAGATCTCAAACACTTCCGATCCATCGATAATAATTGCACTTATAATAGTAGGAGCCGCTCTGATTGGAAGCAGTGCCGTTATAAGATCAACCACTTTCAAATCAGGCCTGTTAACCGGGACTACACTATGGACTTCATCCGGAATAGGGATTCTGGTCGGACTCGGGCTTTATCTTGAAGCATTTCTGATCACTGTATTGATAATAATGATCCTCGAATTATTCAAGTTGATCGATATAAAATTCAGGGAAAAATCAAGGCTGACCTCATATACAATAAAAGTGAAGAAACGGATATCAGCACTTTCAGACATAAAAAAACTGCTTATGGAGTGTGGTATAAATAATTTTGAATGGAATTATGAGAAAACAAAAAGTGGCTTTATTCTGGAACTATCTATCTCAACCTCAGGTAACAAAGATGACCTGTTCACAGAAAAGTTGATGGAAATGACTGATGTTGAAGAGGTGAAAAGTGATAACATCTAATGATTGATCTGCTGATTGCGACAAATAATAATGGAAAGATAAGGGAAATAAGGTCACTCCTTTCGGGCTCTGTTCAAGATCTGTCATTGTTCACTCCGGAAGACTTCGGGATCAAGATCTCTCCTGATGAAAATGGAGAAACATTCCTCGAGAATAGTATTGAAAAATCTCTATTTTATAGTAACTTGAGAAAAGGGATCCTTACAATAGCTGATGATTCCGGATTAATGGTTAATTCACTCGATGGATTACCGGGGATCAGATCGGCTAGATATTCCGGTGACAATCCGGATGACAAAAAGAACATTATTAAACTCCTTAATGAATTGAAGAACAAGCAGAACAGAGATGCAGGTTTTATTTCGGTGATCACACTTTCTAAAGACGGGAAAGTTATAAGATCATTCATTGGGGAGGTCAGAGGGAAGATCATAGATGAGCAAAGTGGCAGCAATGGTTTCGGATATGACCCGGTGTTCTATTATGAACCTCTAGAAAAAACGTTTGCAGAGCTGAGTGAAAATGAAAAAAACAGAATATCTCACAGATCAATTGCATTAAATAAACTTAAAGATTATCTAAAAGAAAATATAGATACCCTGTAAATATGGATTATATTAACTTTTCTTTGCTTATTGTGTCATCAGGTTTCTTTCTACTTCTGTCAATCTCCTCGATCTTCGAAAAAGAGAAAAGAGCTTCTCTGGTATCTTTTTTAGCAGCTATGACCATGACCCTTTTATGGGGAGTGCTCATAATTTTACACCCGACACCTTTGAGCCGAATCATAAATATAGCAATTCTGAGTTTAACATTTATCATCCTTATGATATCTATGATCAGGTATTTCCCGGAAAAATCGAAACAGGATATTAAGAAGATCATGCAATTCGATGAGAGAGATCACATGTTCTCAAGGATGAACATGCAGAGATCTCCCGATAATTCCGGAAAATATTACAAATCAAAACCGGACAGTAAAGCCGTTGACAAAAAGATCTCCAACGATCCTAACCTGGGTGAACCCGGCTCAAAGTTTTATAACAAATATTATTCGCCAATAGTTGATTCGGCATTTGTACTTCTTGACAGAACATCAAAAATAAGATCAGGAAAGATCAATAATAATAAAAATGATCATGATCCGGTAGAGATCGCAAAAGCGATCAGATGGATGGCAAGTTATTATGGAGGGATCGACATCGGGATAACAGAAGTAAAAAAACATCATTTATACAGCCATCATGGCAGACAAGAAGATAATTGGGGCGATCCGGTCATCAACAAACACAAATACGGAATTGTAATTGCAGTAAAAATGGACCAGGATATGATAGGTCAGGCACCATCTCTACCCGTTCTTCTTGAGTCTTCCAAACAATATGTGGAGAGTGCAAAAATTGCTCATCTTATCGCAGAATATATAAGAGAGTTAGGCTATAGCGCCATATCGCATGTAGATGGAAATTATGACATTCTTGCCGTTCCGATGGCAAAAGATGCCGGCCTCGGAGAGATAGGGCGAATGGGTATCCTTATTCACAGAAAACTTGGCCCGGCCGTAAGACTTTCTGTTGTCACTACCGATATTCCACTTCCGATTTCAAATCAAAAGGATGAACATATTGAGGAATTTTGTAACATTTGCAAAAAATGTGCGGTTAATTGTCCCACCGGATCAATACCTAAAGAGGATAAACCTTTCAACCGGAACTTTGATCATTGGTCAATTGATCAGCAAAACTGTTACTCCTATTGGAGGAAATCAGGTACAGATTGTGGATTCTGTATCAGAGTATGCCCCTATACAAAAAAAGACACTCTGATCCACAGGATAATAAGGGGCTATATATCCAGAAATCCTGTTAACCAGAGGATCGCTCTTTTTATGGATGATATATTTTACGGAAGGAAATTCCGGCTTAAAACAGAGGAAAATCAGAAGATATTCTTCAGATCTATCCTGTAACAAGCCGGATTCATGCTTAATAGAAAAACAGGCACTAGTTAAGCAATTCATTCCTGAAGTGATCGTCCATTGCATCTCTGGGAGTAATAATATCAAACTCATAATAGAACTCACCACGATCTATCACTTCCCCGACAAAGAGCAGGATGGGAATTATTGCTCCCGCGGCACCTGATCGGAGAATTAAAGCAATAGGAATGATCAACCCCGGAAACAAGCGTAAAAAAACAAACAGGATCGGGATCGATGATCCAAATCCACAGGTTATTTTTCTCCTGAGGTAAAGAGTGATCTTAATAGCAGCAAATATGATAACCCCGGGGATGAAACCTGTAATATAGCAGAGGAAAAAAGAGAGGGTCAGCGTGATCTGAGCACTGTGGAATGATTTTCCCCCGGTCACAGCAGACCGGTAATAGATCATATCAGCAGAAATAGCTGTCAGGTAAACAGTTATGAGACCTGCTATTCCGGAAGCAGGATTAAATTTCCCTGACATTGACAGGAATGAAAATAAAAGAAAAAGGGAAAAGAAGATAGATTCACGGCTTAGCCACGAATGTAAAAAATTCCTGATGATCCTGAAGAAGCGGAGCTTATTCCCAAGGTGAGTCAGAGAAATAAAAATTCCTGAGATCGCTGAAATTCCGAAGATAACCGGGTCAATATTTTCCCCTGCCAGAAAGTTACCGGCGAACGCAGCACCCAGAACTGAGATGAGCAAAGTGAACAGGAGGAGAGTCCATTCCCTTTTCAATGATACATCAACTGTTTCCTTATCCGGTCCGGGAGTATAACTTTTCAGCGTCTCTTCAGGATAAGTATTTATATATTGATGTGTAGACGCTGAAGGTCTACCCGGTCTCTCTATTAATATTGCAGGAGCAACTCCGGTCTCAGGAAAAAAGGGGACCTTCTGCTCCACAAATTCAGGATCGATCAGTTGTGTCTGCAAAGCACCTGTGGGACAAACAGTCTCGCAGGCAGGCTTTAATCCACTGATGATCCTCTCATGGCAAAGATCACACTTTTTCATTATCCCTTCAAGAATATCAAATACAGGTGCTCCGAATGGACAGACCCAGGAACAATAGCTGCAGCCTATACATAAATCATCATCAATAATCACAATTCCGTTTTCAGTATCTTTTATGATCGCTTTTGCCGGACACTGCTCAACACATGGAGGCTCAAGACAATGATTGCAAGCCAAAGAGAGGTGATAATGTGGAATATTTGAAATTATCAATGGGTTGTACGTGAGAACATCTCTCAGATTAGTACCGGGCTCCATACCTTTCTCGATGGCACACCCCACGATACATGCATGACAGCCGACACATTTATCCGGGTCAAATATGAAGCCTGTCTGCTTCAAGTTGCTCTCCTTATATCTACTCTGTTTTCATAAAAAGCAGCCCCATAACCCATATCGGTCTCTATCTGAGAAGTAAGTAAATTAACACTTCCCCCTTCGTGCATCCACCTTCCGTTTTTGACCAATACACATCCTGACCTTAATCCATGATCAAATTTTGTTATTCCTGAAATACTTCCAAGTTTATTAAAAACCTCTATCTTTTCTCCGTCGGCAATACTTTTTTTCAGAGCATCTGACGGATTGATATATATTAATGACGGATCATCAAATTGCTCTATAAGTTTCATGTTTCCGAATTGAGAATGAATCCTGTTTTTTGTATTTGAGGAGAGAAGGATGAAAGAGAATTCATTCTCTTCATTTATTAATGGAGGAATATATTCAGGTAATTTGTCCACTCCCCACCGTTCATTAGCTTCATCAGAATAGATTTCTATTTTGCCCGATCGAGTTTTAAAGATCAGATCCTCAAATGCAATATCACTACTTCCGGGCGCAAGTACCGGGCCTTCTTTTAGTCTTGATAAACTTAGTCCGGAGAAATTTTTAAGAATATCTTCAAGGAAAATTTCAACTTCATTGTCTGATGGAGCAGGAATCTTCCCTTTCATATCACTTTTACTTATTCCCATTTTTCTCGCAAGGAGATAATATATTTCTGATTCGGGCTTCACTTCTCCGGGAGGATCAATAACCTTCTGTTTTAACTGAATATAGTGGTGCCAGTATGCATTTATAATATCCGATTGTTCAAACATTGTTTTTGCAGGAAGGACAATATCAGCTTCTCTGGCAGTATCGGTCATGAACTGGTCTACTACGACCCTGAACTCAAGAGATCTAAATGCTTTTATCACACTTGCCGTATCGGGATTCTGAGTGACAGGATTCCCCCTTTCGATCCAGATCATTTTTATAGGAGGATCCTCGCTATCAAGGATCCCGTCAGCAAGTTTTGTAACCGGAATAGAATTACGGATCCTATTGTTATCTGATCGTGGATATATAGCAAGCGGATCAACCTCATCATCAAAAATATGACTTTGAAGATTAGCATATACCCACCCTGCACCTATTTTACCGATATTCCCGGTCAGGACAGGAAGCGATATCAACGTCCGCATTGTCTGTCCACTATTCCTATACCGCTGCATTCCGAATCCGGCAGTAATTGTCATCGGTTTTATTGTCCCGATCAATTCAGCAAGTTCACGTATTGCACCGACATTAACTCCTGTAATTTCCGACACCTTTTCCGGAGTGTATTTTGCAGCAGCACTTCTATACTCTTCAAAGCCTTTTACATTATTATTTATGAAATCAACATCTACATAACCTTTCAGGATAAGAAGATTGCCGATACCCATGGCCAAAGCCCCATCAGTTCCCGGTGCGGGAGATATATGAATATCAGCTTTTGAAGATGTTTCAGTACGTCTCGGATCTATAACTACAAATTTTCCTCCATTGCTTATTGAATTTTCAATGAACTTCATTTGATGAACATTTGTTTCTGCAATATTTTTTCCCCATGAAATTATTAACCTGGAATTCTCAATATCCCAGGGAGCATTATGTTTATTCTCACCAAATGTCAGTCTTGTAGCTTCAAGTCCGGACGGCCAGCAAAGATCACCATAAGTGGAGGTGAACCCTCCGGTCATTTCCCAGAATGCAGGACCGACTTTGTTCAATAATCCTTTAGTTCCTGTGGCAGCATAATACAAAACTGAT
Source organism: Candidatus Aminicenantes bacterium UBA647 (assembly GCA_002299555.1). Lineage (GTDB taxonomy): Bacteria > Acidobacteriota > Aminicenantia > UBA2199 > UBA2199 > UBA647. The sequence goes on along the minus strand of DBOL01000064.1, from coordinate 30,120 downwards.
TCAGGGCCATATTTACTATGAATTTCACTGATCCTGTCAGCAATTATAGAGAGAGACTCATCCCAGCTTATCCTTGCAAATTTCCCGCCGGTTTTTTTCAAGGGATACAGGAGTCTGCCCGGATTGACAACTCTCTCGAAATAACTTAATCCCTTCAGACAAACACCTTCAGATGTTGCCCTGTTATCCGGATGAGGTTCAATAAGTCCTATACGCCCATTATTTACGGAGACCAAGAATGAACAGGTGCTATAACAATCCCTTGGACAGGCAGATACTTTTATTGCCATACTATAAGGTTATGTCATCTCTGTTAACTGAATTGGGAGAGAATGCCGGAAGGCAGACAGCTATATATTCTGCTCCACCTTCATCAGGGGAGCTGTATTTTACCCACTCACCCGATCTGACAACGATCGCCTGGCCTCCTTTAACCTCATAGTTCTGCTCAATAGTTTCAACCAGGAGCATCCCTTTCAAAACAACAGTATATTCATCAAATTCAGGTCTCTGTCCCGGCTCACTCCATCCGGAAGGGCTACTCATGTGAGCAATACTCAGATCATTATTTCCAGAGTTTATTAATCCGATGAATTCCTTTATTACTTTGCTCCCGGTCCCGGCAGCATTTATCAGTGATGGGGCATCTATTTTTTTAGCCATTAAAACTCCTCGCACACGGGAAAGATCGTTCCGAATGCAAACATATTCTATGGAAACAAATACCACATGTCAATATAAGATAATGATGAATTATTCAGTGATGAAAATGGTCTGAAATCAGAAATGCTCTTTAATACTTTTCTCCAGAATTCTTGATGATTTAAATTCAGATATCTGCATATAATGTAGAGCAGCATCAATAAATACCTGCTCCGGAATCATCCCGATCATCTCAACATCAGTTATCTTCAATGAATATCTCATCGTCATTATTCTTATCAATTCAATTACTTTGAATGGAGATGTTACACTGTGATTTGAAATAGAAACGGTCATCTCCCCCAATCCTGATTCAGCGGATCTTCCTGCATGCGATTTTACATGACTCAATCCACCGGAACTGTATTGTATCTCTCTGCATACTTTTTTAACAAGTTCTATTTTGTCTGTGTCAAAATGAACCTTGAAGCTTACCAGTGGATGTCTTGCACCGATGATCGTAGCACCAAAATCGGGATTAAATTTATCCGGCCCCAGATCAGGCCTCCACCGGGAATCTTTCAGCCTTGATTCCAGCCCTTCATATTCGCACTCTCTTATGTGATCAATATCTCTCCTGATCGGGAATCTGGCAGACTCGGCAAACAGATAGACAGGGACATTGAATCGTTCAACGACCTCTTCGGCAAATTTCACAGAGAGGTCTACACTTTCTTCAATTGTGACATCCTTGATAGGGACAAAAGGGAAAACATCGAGAGCACCGATCCTCGGATACTCACCTTTATGCACTCTCATATCAATATCTTTTAAGGCTCTTTCATATAATAGAAACCCGCCATTAAAAATAGCATCTATTTCCCCGGAGAATGCAAATATGGTCCGGTTTCTGGTAAAGTCCATTGATATATCAAGCAATACAAGTCCTTTGATGGACCTGAGTTCTTCTGAAATATCCTCGATCAGTTCTTTATCTTTCCCCTCACAAAAATTCGGAATAGCAGATATGATCTTTTCCATTTTACTCTCCTGTTAATAATACTTTCATTAAAAGATCCCCAGAAATACTCCAGCCGCAATTGCAGATCCAATTACTCCCGCAACATTTGGCCCCATAGCATGTTGTAGAAGATAATTATTCTCATCACATTCCCTTCCGACACTATGAACTACCCTTGCCGAATCCGGAACAGCGGAGACACCTGCCGCTCCGATAAGAGGATTTATCTTATTCTTAAGAAAAAGGTTCATTAGTTTTGCAAACAACAATCCGCAAGTCGTTGCAATTGCAAATGATATAACTCCCAGTACAAATATCGTTATAGAAGTTCTATTCAGAAAAACCTGCGCAGTAGTTGAAGCACCTACTGCAATCCCAAGAATTATGGTTGCAATGTCAATCAGAGAGCTGGAGGCTGTTTTCGCAAGTCTCCCGGTAACTCCGGATTCTTTCAAAAGATTCCCGAAGAACAACATTCCGAGGAGCGGTATAGCTCCTGGAGCAACAAGGGTGGTCAGTATAAAACCTGCTATAGGAAATATTATTTTTTCTATTTTTTTAACTTTTCTGGAAGGCTTCATCCGTATTAGTCTCTCTTTTCTGGTAGTAAGCAATTTCATGATCGGCGGCTGTATTAAAGGGACCATCGCCATGTAGGAATAGGCAGCAATAGCAATGGGTCCTATAAGATCCGGTGCAAGTTTTGAGGAAAGAAAGATCGCTGTCGGACCATCAGCTCCACCGATTATCCCTATTGAGGCAGCTTCTGCCGGGGAAAACCCGAGCATAAGTGCACCAAGAAAAGTAAGAAATATTCCGGTCTGCGCTGCTGCTCCGAGAAGAATACTTTTCGGATTTGATAATAGAGCGGAAAAATCTGTCATAGCACCTATTCCAAGAAATATCAGAGGTGGAAGGAGACCATATCTTACGCCATAATACAGGAGTCCCATGACACTTCCCCCCGAAGTATTGAATGTGTACTCAGTTGTGATCGGATCTATCATATAAACTGAAATACTATCAAAAAGCTGAAGTGGAAGCGGTATATTCCCAAGTATAATTCCGAACCCGATAGGGACAAGCAGCAGGGGTTCATATTCCTTTTTAATGGATATATAAATAAAAAAAATGCCAATAAAGATCATTATAATATTTTTAAAAGACAAATTGGCAAACCCTGTTCCGGAGAGGATCTCGGTTAACATCCCCGGGAAATCAACATATACTGTTTGTAAAGGATCTGAACCGGGTGACCGGTGGGTCAACTCTGCTACAATACACTTTTCAGAAATATCTTTTACCCTTATGAGCCCCAGGAGATTACCTTTACTATCCAGCAATTCACCTTTATTTTTCCCCTTAATAAAAGAACCCGACTCAATAGTAAGGATAATAGTATTACTCTCCTCAATCAGCTCAGCCTTCACCTTTACCGATGAGAATAGTATGGTACCGGACAAAATTATCATGATGACCAGCAACAGGATTACTTTTACTCTTTTCATTTTAAAGTGTGGTCATTGCAGGACGCTTCAGCTCAACAAGAAGTTCATCCTCCAAAACATTATCATTCTCACCGGTATGGATCTTACCCACTATTCCATCATAAGGGGCCTTTATCTCATTTTCCATCTTCATCGCCTCAATGGTCAGGACATGATCCCCGGATTTTATCCTTTCACCTTCTTTTACTTTAATGCTGATTATTACTCCCGGCATAGGAGCCAATATTCCATCACCGGAGATCACCTCGCTCTTCTTCCTTGTTCCCACTCTTGCCACAACACTTCCCTCCGGCCTCAAAGCAGGTGAGACTTTATCAATTGAATGTATATTTCCATTCATTCTGAATTCTTTAATATTTACTTCATAGATATTCCCGTCAATGGATATCTTAGCTGAATCATCATTGATCTCTAAAACACTGGCTTTATAATCTGTTTCTCCAATATTCAGAACATATTTTTTCATTTTTATTCGCCTTTTATTTAAAAGTAAATCTCCCCTTATCAAGAAGTGACCTCATCTTGAGTTCAATATCCAGTATAGTTACTATAACGGCAAGATGTTCTTTACTTACTTCAGACTGCGAAGAGACCCTGCTAACCCTATTCTTGTTTTCCTTATTTTTTTTTAAGAATGCTGTTATCCTGGGAAATATTGAAAAAAGGTTGATCATGAGATATGTCAGGATCAAGCCCGCAAAGACAACACTCACACCAATTATTGTTATCTCTATTCCCTGAGCAATTTGAAATTTTTCCATTTTTTATAAAGGTATGTTTCCATGTTTTTTTTCAGGATTAATATCAATTTTTTTTGAAAGCATTCTCAAAGATTTGATCAATTTGATCCTTGTGTTTGCCGGGACAATAATATCATCAATATATCCTTTTTCTGCAGCCTTATAGGGATTTGCAAACATCTCCCGATATCTATCTTTTAAATTGTCGAGATTCTTCTCCGGATCGATCCCCTCATCTTCCTTTAGTTCTTTTTTATAAACTATCTCAGCGGCCCCGTCAGGTCCCATTACTGCAATTTCAGCAGAAGGCCAGGCCAGAACTATATCACCACGAAGATGTTTGGAGTTCATCACACAATAAGCTCCACCATATGCTTTTCTCAGGATTATAGTGATCTTCGGAACAGTTGCTTCAGCAAATGCATATAATAATTTCGCGCCATTTCTTATTATTCCTCCATACTCCTGCCTGGTTCCCGGCATAAAACCCGGAACATCTTCAAATACTATAAGGGGAATATTGAATGAATCACAAAACCGTACAAATCTTGCGGCCTTTACTGATGCATTATTGTCTATAACTCCAGATAAATGTTCAGGTTGGTTTGCCACGATACCGACGGAACTTCCATTCAATCTGGCAAATCCTGTTACAATATTTTTTGCAAAATCTTCCTGTGTTTCAAAAAATCTTCTGCTGTCAATTACTCTCCGGATCACTTCTCTGACATCATATGCTTTATTTGGATTATCCGGGATTATGTAATTAAGCTCTTCATCTGCCCGGTCAACAGGATCATCGGTCTCAATAACCGGTGGGTCCTCTCTGAAACTCTGAGGCAGATATGACAATAGTTCTTTTGCCCCTTCCATCAGCTCCGGTTCATCATCATAGACCAGATGTGCAACGCCACTAATGGAGGAATGAACTGAGGCTCCTCCCAGTTGCTCAGTGGTTACATCTTCACCTGTAACCTTTTTTACTACTTTTGGTCCTGTGAGGAACATATAGGATTTTTCATTTCTCATCATAACAAAATCTGTTATTGCCGGAGAGTAAACTGCCCCACCGGCACACGGCCCGAGTATCAGAGATATTTGAGGAACAACACCGGAATACAAAACATTTTTCAGAAAAATATCAGTATAACCTGCAAGTGCATCAACACCCTCCTGGATCCTCGCTCCGCCTGAATCATTCAAACCGATCACCGGAGCCCCGGTTTTCGCAGCCATATCCATTATTTTGCAAATTTTTTCCGAGTATGCCTTTGATAAAGATCCTCCGAATATTGTGAAATCCTGCGAAAAAATAAACACAAGGCGGCCATTCACTGTGCCATATCCTGTGATAACGCCATCGGTATAAGGTTTCGACCTCTCCATCCCGAAATCTGTACACCTGTGAGTTTTAAAAATATCAAACTCTTCAAAGCTACCTTCATCGAGAAGCATCTCCACCCTTTCCCGGGCTGTATATCTTCCACTATCATGCTGCCTGCTTATTCTATCATCACCGCCACCCGATCTTGCCTTATCTTTTCTCGTTGCAAGGTTGAGCAATTTTTTGTCGATATCCATTATTCCTCCCGGAATGAAAACGTATAATTATCACAATATCAGGATGGAATCAATGAGTTTAAGTTAAAAAATAAATTTTTTTTCTACCCTGGCAAAATTAGTGAATTTTCGAAAAAGGGAGCCCTTATCAAGATCGGTCCAGTGGTCTAAAGATTAAGTATTTTCTGAAGTTCAGCAATATCCTTAATTGTATATTTGGGCTTAAAATCTGAGTTGTTATTAATGCAGTTCGGGTTGAACCAGCATGTATCGATCTCATATGAACAACCTCCTGCAATATCGGACGAGAGTGAATCTCCGATCAATAAAACCTCTGCTTTCTCCGGAAATCCCATCCTTCTGAATGATTCATCGAAGATCCTCTTGTCAGGCTTTGCAGCTCCTATCTCTTCAGAAATAAATACATCGATGAAATACTTCTTGATACCGGATCCCGCAAGCCTCTCTCTCTGGACATCCTTCAGGCCATTTGTGATCAGATACATTTTAATACTGTTTTCTGATAATAATTCGATGATTGGAATTACTCCCGGGAGAAGAGCCCTCTCCTGCGAAAGGTTTTTTAAATAAGCGACACCGAACTTTCCCGGATCTGCAACTTCACCAGTGGCCTCAAGAAGTCTGCGGAATCTTTCGGTCTTTAATTCATCCTGAGTAATAAGCCCCGACTCATAATCAAGCCAGATCTGTTTATTGATACTCCTGTATTCCAAAAGATAAGAGTCTGAATATTTAACATTATGATCTTGAAATGTTTTTTGGATCGCAGCACTCTCTGCCTTGTCATAATCAAAAAGTGTTCCGTCCAGATCAAAAAGGCAATAGGAATATCTCATTCAGAGATAGTATATCAGTATCTTGTTTGAATCAATATTTTTGGAGAAAAACCCGGCCACTTCAATTTTGCAGAAGTAACCGGGATTTATCTGTGATAAAAGATCTATTCTGTTAAAACTTCTTCAAGCGCTTTGATCATCTTGGGCATAACAACATTCAAAAGAAGACCCAATTGTGTTTTCTCTCCGTCAACAAGCATACCCCATCTGTAATCGCCAAATAAAATTAAAATAACCATTTTGTTGCCTTCAAGACTCAACATATAGTAACGCCCCATCGGAGGGAAACCTGCTGAATCCAATGCCTCTATCATAAAGTCGGATAGCTTGTTAAACAGAGCAGTAGCAGCTGGCTGGGGATTAAATCCGGCTAGTGACTGTCCATCCGCTGCTCCAAATATATCAGTAGCAAGAAGGCCTTCACCAAGTTGACTCTTTGGAATTTCAACACATTCATTTAATTTTTCTACATTCATTTCTTTCTCCTTTAAGTTATTTTCTTCAATAGAACCATTTATTTCTTCATCACTCGATCTTATCGAATCCATCATCAGTGCAACAAAGGGGACATCAATCGACTTGGGAACCATATCTCCGTTTTTAACAAATGAAAACTTACCCTTGTTCATTGATATAATATGTTTTGCAGCATCAAGGCCCTCAAACTCTTTGTAGATCGAGTGAATAATTTCACCATTCTCAAAATATAAAAATCCGGTATCCCCACTGCTCTCAATTTTTACTGTTGTTGATTTTTTTTCCAGATTTATCATTTGCAGCAGTGAGGTAAGATCAATCGACTCTATCGTTCCTGAAACACCTTCATCTGCGAAATAGTCAAATATCTTATCTTTAAACCAGTCAAAATTGAATGGCTTAAGTATTACATCAAGTCCCCCAAGCTCACGAACATTTTTCAATAATTCCTCAGTTCCATATGCTGTCATTGCAATGAAACCACCCTTGAATTTTCTCCTTTTCAGATAAACAAAAAGATCTAAGCCACTCTTTTTCGGCATTCTGATATCCGAGACAATAAGATCATATTTGTTTTTCTTCTGAAGTTTTTTTGCCTCTTCTACAGAGAAACAAATATCAGTTATAAACTTATCTTTAAATTCATCCAGGCCATCCTTAAGACCTTCAAGAAAAAATTCCTCATCATCTACTAACAATAGTTTCTTTATCATATTAGTTCCTGATAGTTTAATGCATTATTCTTGCCAATAAATATAAAAACAAAATCACCTGTGGGATAGCGAATTTTCGACATTTTAATTTTTGCGGTCCATATTGACCCGCCCGATTTGAACCCGCAGCCCGATTTGGACCGTTTTCTTTAGAAAATATTTGATTATATTCCTATAATCTGATAATTAATTAATATGATCCGGAAAAAGAAACAAATTACTCCTGCAGACACAGGGGGAGTTCCTTTCAACTCAGATGAATTAAACAACAATCCTCTTGTGTTAAAAATATTCGATGATCTGCCAATCGGGATAATTATTTATAACAAAACCTCAGATGAAGTTCTCTATTCTAATAAATTTTTTCACAGAAACTCTCTGAATGAAAAAGAAATATTCAGTGTAATTACTAAATACATCGTAAATTCACAGGGAGATATTGAATACACTAATATAGGCCGTGATATCTCAGTAAAGAGTAAAGGACGCAGGTTCTCACTCGGGTTCTCATTTTATTTGGTAAATGATGATACTTTTTTTATACTCCTCAGTGAGATCGCATCCCGGACTGTTTTTACAAACAATAAAGATGCAAACATTTTCTTTGACAAATTATCGGAGCTCATAGCCGAGATAGCTCATGAGATCGGGAATCCCCTTGCCGGAATTAGCATGAGCCTCCAGGTCCTGCTGACCAATATTAACAAATGGCCAGCGAAAAAATCAATAGATTATATATCCAGGACAATACAGGAGATGGACAGGCTTTCAGACTTTCTAAAAAGCATCCGTGAAGTTTCCAGAGAGACAAATCTTAAAATGGTGCGTTTAAATCTTCACGATCTTGTTGCAAAACTTTTCAAGCAGAATTCCGATCTGATAAAAACAAAAATGATAAAGGTCGAAAACAAAATAGATATGAATATGGAAATTTATGTTGACAGGAACAGTTTCTATCAGATAATCCTCAACCTTTTGAATAATTCACTCTATGTCCTGAAACCAAATCAGAAGCTCTCATTCTATATAGAAGAGATCGATCAGCTTTACATTAAACTTATATTTGAAAATAATGGAGATCCGATAGACAAAAGGATCATTGATAAAATATTCTCCCCATTCTTCACAACAAAAGAAAAAGGAGAGGGGCTCGGATTAGCAATATCTCTTAAACTAATGACAAGGATGGGAGGAACGATCAAGGTAGAAACTCCTGAAAACGGAATTGGGGTTAAGTTCATTGTTTATATAAGGAACAAAACAAATTTAAATGGCTGAAAAACAGAAAAGCAAGGTACCGATCCTAATTGCTGAGGATGACAGCCTCCTCTCTGACAGCATAACAGAATTTCTCGAGGATAAAGATTTTAAAGTATATCATTCTGACAATTGTACAGATGCAATACAGATACTTGACAAATTCACTATTAATATTGCACTTATTGACAGGAAACTTAAAAATTCTGAGGGTTATGAGATACTGGATTTTATCCTTACCAACGGCCTTAGAACAAAGATGATCGTGATGACAGCTTATGGACAGGACCATTCAATTAAAGAGAATATAAGAAAAGGAACTTTCGATTTTCTTGAGAAACCATTCAAAATGGAAACATTGTTGAAAAGAGTAGATAACGCTGTCCGAATGTACGAACTTGAATACTCAGATGAAGCTGCAGAAGTATATGGGAGGTCAACTTCTATAATCATTGGAGAAAGCAACGAAATAAATATTGTCAGAAAGATGATATCAATGGCAGCTTCTACGAACAGCCCTGCATTGATACAGGGAGAGACGGGGACCGGAAAAGAACTGATCGCCAGAAATATTCACCTTGAGAGTGACAGGAGCAGAAAACAATTCATAAGTGTAAATTGCGCATCTATACCGGAAACATTATTTGAATCTGAATTCTTCGGATATGAGAAAGGTGCATTTACAGGAGCAATAAAAGGGAAACAGGGTTTATTCGAAATTGCAAATTTCGGAGTATTGCATCTAGATGAGATCGGTGAAATGCCTGTTGAATTTCAGGCAAAACTTTTAAGAGTAATCGAGAGCGGAACATTCATTAAACTCGGAGGTACAAAGGAAATAAGCGTGGATGTAAGGATAATTGCATCTACAAACAAAAATCTCAAAGAGGAAATTGTAAAGAAAAATTTCAGGGAAGATCTATACTTCAGGATAGCTGTTTTCAATATTTTCGTCCCTCCTCTCAGAGACAGAGTAGAGGATATACCCCTTATCGCAGAATACTTGTGGCGAAACCTGATAATCCGAATGGGAAGAGACTATTTTGCTCCTGATATTAATCTTGATGCTCTTAAGGGCAGGGAATGGAGAGGGAATGTTCGAGAACTGAGGAATCACCTTGAGAATAGTTTGATCCATTCAGAGTTTGACAGCCCGATATTGACATATACAACCGGACTCGAACAGGACCCAAAACCTGATGATCCATCAAAACCATTCCTTATAGACGATGTTATAAAACTACATGTGCTGAATATATTGAAGAGTACAGGCAATAACAAAACAAGAACCGCAGAAATGGTCGGCATGGGACTTTCTACTTTAAAAAGAAAATTAAAAAAGTGGGAGCAGGACTCCCACGATGAGGAATAGATCAAAGATCGGGCCGGACCATATTGATCCGACCCGAATTCATTTAAATTTTAATTGTCGAATATCTCATAGAGAGTTTGATCCAATATGAATTGTATGTTTCTCCCCAGGGAAAGGAATTGCGCTGAGGCGGGAGATTTTTTTAACAGATTAAAATATTTCTCTCCCCCGAACCGTATTTTTTTTCTTAGGGTATATTTTTTCAGATGAACATTGGAATCGATCCAGATATTCCCATTATAATAAACAGCTCTCCCCTGTATATTCTTCCTCTGATGACCAATTATCACTTTATCACCTTTCCCGGACACAAAACGTAATCTTTTCTTACCCTGACGGATATCTTCATAATTATTTGCCATATTCAGGCTCTGGGTCTCTTTACTGGCCCTGACACTATGCCCTCCGGTTTTTTCCTTCATCGATGCAGTCTCTTCAGCTCCATACTTTGCAAAACCTTCTACATCCGCTGCAGAAGGAGCCAGAACCTGCTGGACACGGTCGATCTCCCTTCTCATTACCAGTCTCTTCTCATCTTCAACTATAAGAAAACTTGTATAGGGTGTTATGATCCCATATTTTTTTGCGAGTACTATAACCTCTTCAACAATCTCCTTTTTTTCTCCGTTCAATCTTATCTGATCCAGAAGAAATCCAATTCGTCTGGAAGCCCATAACAATGGAATAAAATCATCTTTATCAGAAATAGAAGAAAATCTACTCCCAGACCTGTAGACTTTAGTCCTCCCTGCGATCTTTCCTTTGAGGGTTGTTTTTGTGTCCCCTGAACCTGAATATCTTCCGATTACTGAAACAGATGAACCTCTGAAGAGATCAGGAAGATCACGTGGATATTTTTTACTTACTCTTATCCCGGGACCAAAATCAATACTGAGATCAGTTAATACAGGTGATTCGATCTTTCTGAAAAATGATGATATTTTCACTTCAATATCCTCTTCCCCCGATATATACGACCTGTAGGCCTTTGTAAGAGAAGTTATCTTATCAAGCAGATGTGTATTCAGATCACTGCCTATTCCAAAAGTGAAGATCCGTGTCCCGTCTATATTGTTTTCCCTGATCATCCCGGTTATCTTATCTTCATCTGTTTCACCAATCGTCGGCTTCCCATCGGTAATGAAAACTATTATATATGGGCGATTCTTCACTTTTCTCATTTTCAACGCTCCGGCCAGTGCCTCTTCAATATTAGTACCACCAATTGCTCTCAGATCATCGATGAATCTTTTAGCTTTATTAACAGCACCGCTATTTGCCGATCTCAATGTATTGAACAGAGCTTCAGCTTCAGTAGAAAACTTGATGATCTCGAACCGGTCTTCTCTTCTCAGATTGTTGATACAGAATTTAAGTGCTCCTTTGGCCCTGTCAAGTTTTTTCCCGGCCATACTTCCTGAAATGTCAAGCACAAAACATACATCCTTAGGTAAAACAACACTTCTTTTACCAAATCCAGGGGTCATATTCAGGAGGAAATATCCATCCTCTCCTCTCTTCCTGTAACTCCTTAACGAGATCCCTACTTCATCCGGAGTTGAATCAAAATAAAGTTTAAAATCAGTATCCGGCTTCACATTTGCTTCCTCATAAACCACATCCGCTTGTCTGCTTCCTTTCCTGATTACTTCAACTTTATGGGTAGGACAATAAATATTTTTCATATCCTTCGATAAGCTGATCTTTGTCATTATCCTCACATTCTTCAGAGGTTTTGCCGAAAATTTCTCAGTGTTCAGAGGATATATATATTCAGTCGTTGAATTGTCTTTGTTTAGAATTTCAGTGTAGGATATTCTCACCCTTTTTTCAGAGAATGGTTCAATGGGATATATCCTGGCTTTGAAAACCTTTCTTCCGCTATATTCTAAAAGTGCCGGATCTCTCATCCTCCTGACAATATCTTCATAAATCTTTCTCGCCTTTCCGGCATCAAGCAATTCCGCTTCTGTCTCTTTTCCGTTGATAAACATTGAAAATTTTTTTATAACCCCATTAGCAGGGACGGGAAACAGGTAATACCCCTCCATCCTGTATCTTGTAGGGTTAAAAAATGCCTGATCTATACTTGTTGTTGCGACCATATCTTCTATCTTCACATCTACATTGTGATATTTAACCTCTAATGGAAAAGGGTGAAAATGAGGCCGGGGATGTGGCAAAGGCCTCGGATCTCTGCGGACAACAATAAAACCATCCGCATTTATAAATGCTCCCGAAATCAATATAAAAAAAACCTGTAGAAATATCCCTTTTTTTATCCAATTTTTCATTTTTGCCTCCTTTTTATAAATGGTGAGGGGGATCAGAAATAATCCCCCCCATTAAAAGATCTTACTTTTTTTCAAATTTATATTTCTTTTTTTCAGCTTGTTTTTTTAATGCTTCGATAATAGCATCGTCAAGGGATTTATCTTTCGACATTTCTACCCTCTTGCCCTTAACATACTTTTCTCTCTCTTTATTCAAACTCAGGATCTTCTTCTGTATCTCGGATCTCTCCTTGCTTTTTTTCTTAACAAACTCTTTTTTTTCATCCACACTCATCTTCTTCATCTCAGCCGGGAGTTCTTCCTCTGCAATTTCCTCAATTTTCACCTTACCCTCTTTATCAGCATCAACAAGATCCCATGAAGTATTTGTGTACTGCTTAGAAGCTTTGGTTGCCGATCTCTGTACCATTACAGAAGGGCTCAGACTGCCTGCATTAAGATCCTGTTTTTCCTGCCGTTCCTTCATCTTAACCCCTTTTTTCCCATAGGAAATATAGGTTTTATTCAATGCTTTACCCAGCCTGATTATCTCTTTATCCTGAGGGGCAGTGATATGAACTATTTTCTTGTTATGGTCAATGTTCATATACGAACCATCTGAAATATCGGCACCATCCTTCCATTTAGAATTTACTCCTGTTTGAAAAGGGCCACAGAAGATCGTATTCACTATTATCCCTTTTGATATTGCACTCCTGCATGAGTTTTTATAATCTACACTCCCCTGAGTGAAAGGCTCATTCCCCGCTATAAAGATCACCTTGTATTCTTTATTACTTTTATTCCAGGTTAGTTCCCTGACAGCGTTATCTATAACCATGCCGCAATATTCACTTCCACCATTTGTTCTCAATTTAAACAACTCTTCTGAGATCCTGTCAAGATCGGATGTTAAAGGTACAAGCATCCTGATGAAACCTTCAGAAGCCGGTATAGAACTTTTTCCATATTCATAAAGTGCGACCTCCAGCATAGGGGATCTGTTTCCCCTTTTTGCTGTTGCCATTTCATTCACTATTTTCCACAATTGCATTTTCGCCTGTTCTATAAGACCACTCATACTTCCGCTCGTATCAAGCAGTATAGCCAATTGGACTACCGGGTCCTTCTTCTTTGAAAACACATTTGATGACATTACCATTGTCAACACAACTAACAAAACGATTAATTTTTTTGATCTCATTTTCTTCTCCTTAATTTTGCTTTCAAATCATAGGTCGGACAACCCATTGAAATTCCCCGTTATATTTTATCAAGAACTTCTACTATCCAGTTTCCAATAATACCGATCACGATCCTGAATCTGGCCGGAGATTTTTCAGGAATATAAAACTCCCACTTCTTAACAGAATCCATTATCTCCCTCAGATATTTACTGCTGCCGTTTACAAGACATGCTTTGATAACAGCTCCATTATCACCGGCATATATCTCAAGGGTCAGATAGACAGGTGGTACGCTCAGGTCATCCGGCTTTTTATTCCCGGGTTGAACCAACTTCCGGATTTCCGGCAAAGTACTTCTCAAGGCGATCTCTGCTCCGAACCCTTCTCTCCTTTTATATTCTCCACCTGACCTTCTGAAACAATCCGGCATATCAGCCGACAGATCATTTTTGTCCCTGCTATTTTTAAGGCGATCTACAAGTCCCTTCCCCCCGGCCTTCCCAACCACAGCTCTTTTACGTTTATACTCTGAAGATAGTGATATTTTATTTTGCTGCTCTTTCTCCTCAACTTCATATTGATACTGTATATGAGGCTCATTTACAGCCTGATTGATCCCCTGAACACTGGCTGGAACTCTCTTGCTTACTACAGACCTTCCCGCAGGCTTGATATTCTGTCTCTCGTTAACGACATTGGTTGACAATTGTTCATCCGAATCTTTTTCAGAAGCCCCCTCTACCGGAGAGACCTCCTTCTTCTTTTTTGATTTGTCTATTTTCCCTTTTTCCGGAATTTCATTTAATTGCTTTTTACTTTTCTCTGTGAAAGAATCCTCCTTTAAAACAGGAGCTGATGCTATCAGTTCGGGGCCCTCCGAGTCTTCAAATTTTTCACTTAAATCCACATTGAAAAATATCGCAAACGATACCAAGGCAATGAAAACTGTTGCAGCAATTGCCCATGGGGGGAAAATCCGGAGTGATGTATGGGGAGAGCTTTTCTTCAATTCGGAAGCAGTAATGAATGTTTCATAACATATATTACACGAAGCAATATGATTTTGGACACTCGCCCTTATCTCCTTTTTGAGAGTACCGTCTATTAATGCGGAAATATCTTCCAGAGATGGACAAAGTTCCTGATCTCCGCGAGAAAGTTCCCCACTCAATATCCGGAGGAGTTTCTCTTCATTTTTGCCCATTATCGTTCCCTCCTTACTATATGTCGGACATTTTCTGTAAATTCTCCAAAAGCAAAATCTTCGATACTGAAACCCCTGTCTTCCAGAATGATCCTGCACTTTTTCATAAGACGTTCGATCCTGTTATAAACACCTTTCTTCGATATTCCCAGAATAAGTGCAATTTCATCCGTACTCAACGGTTCCCTGTCATACTCAACCGGAAATTTCATTCTGATCAGGAGACGTTCTTCTCCGTTAAGGACAGATAACATTTCAGAGATGGCCATATTCAATTTAATTTTGCTGTCATTTTTCAATGCTTTTATCTCCGGAAAGTTTTCATTCTCCGGAACTATATATTCTCCTTTTTCACCGGAATAGAAACCATCCCTGACAGGTGTTCCCTTTGAATCCGGGATCTTCACTTTTCGTCCGGCAGGAGGATTTCCATCGGGACCGACTTTCTCTGAAGTTCTTTCGCGTCCGGCTCGCTCCCGGATCATATCAACAGCTGTTCTGGCAATTATTGTGGTCAGATAAGTAGTGATCTTGGATCTCCCTTCAAATCTTCTAAGAATACCAAAATCATTCTCCGAAAGTTTATCCAAAACTCTGTTGAACAAAGAGTCAGCTTCATTCTCACGATCAAAAGAACTTTTTAAAAATATCCCGGATTTGATCTTAACAGTGTTCAGACACTGCCTGTTGATAAATTTTATATTCTTATTGACGATATCCCTGAAAAGGGCATTTTGATCTGAAGCACTAAAGGTTTTTTTCATACTATAATAAAATTCAGGATATTGTTATCCTGAAAAAAAATGTAAGGCACAAGGATATTCTAGGTAAAATTTATTATAATTTCAATTTAAAAAAAAACGTCAAACTTTTTTCAGAAGATGTCCCATCTTATCTTTCTTTATCTTCATGTAAAATTTATTCTCTTCATGAAGATCGACCTCAATTGACACTCTTTCCGTTATCTCAAGTCCATAACCTTTCAAAGCAATAAATTTTGTGGGATTATTAGTCATCAATCTTAACTTTTTCAGTCCTAACTTCCTGAGTATCTGGGCACCGATCCCATAGTCTCTCATGTCTTCCGGCAGCCCGAGTTCGAGGTTAGCCTCCACCGTATCAAAACCTGCTTCCTGTAGTTTGTATGCTCTGATTTTATTAACTAATCCAATACCCCGCCCTTCCTGGTTGAGCAGATAAAGGAGAACTCCGGAGCCTTCCGTTTCTATCATTCTCATTGCGTTATCCAACTGATTCCCGCAGTCACATTTTAAGGAGCTGAAAGTATCTCCTGTCAAGCATTGAGAATGAACTCTCACCAGAGTTGGTTTGTCCGGATCAAGTTCCCCTTTTATCAATGCGATATGAGTTTCATTGTTTAGGACATCGACATAGGCTTTAATACTAAACTTCCCCCACCTTGTCGGAAGAGATGCTTCCGCCTTCTCCTCAATTATGGATTCCTCTTTTATTCTATACCTGATGATCTCCTCTACAGTGATGATCGGAATTTCAAATTCACCTGAAAATTTTATAAGATCAGGCATTCTCGCCATTTCTCCATCATCTTTCATGATCTCGCAGATAACACCGGAAGGATATAGACCGGCGATCCTGGCAAGATCAAGAGAAGCCTCGGTTTGACCTGCACGGCTCAGGACTCCCCCTTTTCTTGCTCTCAGTGGAAAAACATGGCCCGGTTTATTAAGATCTTCAGGTCCTGTTTTTTCATCTATCAGACACTTTATTGTTGCAGACCTGTCCGCCGCAGATATTCCTGTTGTCGTTCCGGCCTTGGCATCAACTGAAATTGTAAAGGGTGTCTCATATTTCGAAGTATTCTGATCAACCATCAGGGGCAGATTAAGTTCATCACTTCTTTTCTTTGTCAATGAAACGCAGACCAGCCCCCGAGCGTGTTTGGCCATAAAATTAACTGATTCCGGAGTGATCTCTTCAGAAGCGATCATCAAATCCCCTTCATTCTCTCTCCCTTCATCATCTACTATTATTATCATTTTTCCGGACTTTATGATCTCAACTGCTTCAGGAACAGTGATCAGATTTGAATTTTTCATTTTCCTCTCTTATCAAATAATTATCCCCGGACAAGCATTTTGACAGACTGATTCAGGGTATTTGATTATATAAATATTTCCCTACTAAATCAAGTTCGATATTAACTCTTTTTCCGATAGATAGTGTTCTCAAATTTGTCTTTTCGAATGTGAAAGGAAGTATTTCAGAAGAAAAAGTTGAAGAAGTGATCTCATTAACAGTAAGACTAACACCATTGATGGCAACAGACCCTTTCTCAATTATATATTTTCTCCATTCAGGAGTGGTGAAACCAAATACGAAACGGATGCTTCCTTTCTTTCTGGCAATCGACCTTACTCTTGCAACTCCGTCAATATGGCCGCTTACAAGATGACCGCTAACCAGATCGTTTAGGGTGAGAGGTAGTTCGATATTCATAAGATCACCTTTCATATGATCTGCAAGGTTGGTTTTTTTAAACGTTTCTCTGCTAACATTGAATGAATATTCATCTCCAGCGATCTTCACAATGGTCAGACAGGAACCGTTGACCGCAACAGAATCCCCATTTGCAACCTCTCTTGGAAATTCTGTGGTAAGTTTCAGAACAGGATCTCCACTCTTATCGAGAGAGCGGAATTCTCCTAATCCGGATACCAGTCCAGTAAACATCAGATCACCCCCCTGATTATATATCCACCATCTAATTCCATTATACTTCTACTCTTCAACTTCACCGGATCTGTAATAGGAACCCCTTCCGAAAAAAATTCAACAGAATTCTTTCCTCCCAGAAATTTGTCTGCTGTAAAAAGTACAACCTCATCACAAAGCCCGGAACTTAAAAATGAACTGATCAAAGCTCCGCCACCCTCTACAAGCACAGATGCGATCTCTTTTTCCCCCAATATCCTCAACACTTCATTGAGATCCAATCCACCGTGACCAGAATCAACAAAAAAGTGATCATCACATTTCCTTCCTGAATTTCTATACTCTTTACCTGAAAAAATGTATAAAGGCCACTCTTTTCCGGTATTGAAAATATTCATTTTAGTACTTAACCGGTTTTCTGTATCAAGAATAACCCTTACAAACTTTTTCCCCTCCCAACCTTCTTCCCTGATAGTCAGCATGGGATCATCATCCTTAACAGTTGCCGAACCGACTATTATTGCAGAGAACTCTCCTCTGAAACTATGGGAAACAGATCTTAATTCTTCTCCGGTAACCCATTGTGAGTTCCGGTTGTTATCACTGAGCTTACCGTCAATTGTAACTCCGGCATTTATAGTAACCCAGGGTCTCCTTTTTGAGATATACTTTAAATAATGTCTGTTAAAACTTTCAGCCTCTCCTTTAAGAAGTCCCGTTTCAACTTTTATCCCCTCTTTTTCCAACATTTTAATCCCGTTCCCATTCACTCTCGTATTCGGATCGGCAAAGGGTATTACAACTCTGCTTACCCCTTTTTCAATTATTATATCTGTACATGGCGGAGTATGCCCGGTATGTGAACAGGGTTCAAGTGAAACATAGAGAGTGGTCCCTTTAACATTTATTTTCTCAAGTGCAGATCTTTCAGCATGTATCTCGCCGAACTTCCTGTGATATCCTGTGGAAAGAACCTTTCCATCCTTTACTACAACTGCTCCTACCATAGGGTTCGGTTCGGTAAGCCCCCTGCCCCGCTCTCCTAATTCAAGAGCGAGATACATGAACAGAATATCCTCATTCGAAAATTTGTTTTTACTCATCTGAAAGCATCACCATTATCAATTCTCCACGAAAGACCTTACAAATTCCGCTGTCGAGAATTCTTCAATATCCGACTCTTTTTCACCGGTTCCTACGAAAAGAACCGGGATTCCTGTTTCCTGAATAATTCTAAGGACTGCTCCTCCTTTTGCTGTGCCATCAAGTTTAGTCAGTACAATTCCCGTCAATCCTGAAAATTCACCAAATTTTTTTGCCTGGTCAAAAGTATTCTGTCCCATGGTGGCATCAATTACAAGCAGAGTTTCAAGAGGTCCGGAAGGTATAAATTTTTTAATGATCTTTGTTATCTTCTCCAGCTCACGCATCAGGTTTTCCCTGGTCTGCACCCGGCCTGCAGTATCGATAATAATTGCAGTATAATCCTTGTTAATGAGTGAACTCATCCCATTGAAAACTACTGAACCCGGATCAGAACCGTGATCTCCTCCGACAACAGGGATACCCAACTTTTCTCCCCACATCATCAATTGTGAACTTCCGGCAGCTCTGAAAGTATCTGAAGCACAGAGAAGAACTTTCTCCCCCCCCTTCTTCATCTTATATGCAAGCTTGGCAGCGGTTGTGGTTTTTCCACTTCCGTTCACTCCCACAAAAAGGAATACCTTTTTTATTTCTCTCTTCTTATCGGGTGAGATCTTCAGTTTCAAATTTGACAGGGGAAGCATGGAATCACCTGTTTCTACTTCTTTATAGACACCTTCGATAACATTGGTGATCTCATTCCTCAGGACAGTGAGGAACTCATCCTTGGTAAAAAGCATATTCAGAGAACTTTTCCCTTTTTGAATAATATTATCAACTATTGTTACCGGAATATCTGACAGGATCAGTTGTTCTTCCAGATCATCGAACAACTCTTCCCTCTCTTTCTTTGAAGAAAATACTGTTTCAATATTTTCTTTGGCTGAAAAACGGAAAAGATTCCTCAATTTCATTGTCTTATTATATATCCATTTGATCTTTTAAACAACGAAGGTTTACGTATGCAAAAAAGTCACCGTTTGTATATTTTTTATACACTCAGCTGGAATAGATCGGATAATTCCTCCCTATACTTCGATCTGATTCTGGCACAATTATTGCTTTGTTAAAGCACACGGGGGATTCATGGGAAAAAACAGAGGTTTTTCTATCATAGAACTATTAGTTACCATCGCTATTATTGCTGTGACCATGTCTATCGTTCTTGGATTAGGTAGCGGCAAGATCAGCAGGACGGGACTGAAGAACAGCGCAAATGATGTAGTAGGAATGATATACAAGGTTAGAATGAGAGCTGCCAAAGAGAATAGAGCTATTGCTCTCTCTTTTACTGACAACGGATATAGAGAGCATTTTTATGAATCCGGCATATGGTCACCACTGCTGACATCATCTTCTGATCCTGATGAAACTCTCGCGACCGGAACATCTTTAGCCTCTTTTTCAACAATTGCTTTTAATTCACGTGGGATCCTGATCGATCCTTCCACCTTTATGATAAAAGCAAACATAAGATTAACTCTCCAGTCCGATAAGGGAGAAGGGATAAAGATAAAAGTGCTCTCTTACGGTGGCGTGAAATCTAAAAACTCCTGGAGAGACTGGTCCGAATACGGAGGATTCTAATGAAAAAAATTAAAGGCCTTATTAAAAACATATCCGGTCAGAACGGATCGACTTTTATCGAAACTCTGATCGCCATGACAATACTTGCGTATGTTCTTTCCGGAGTTCTCACAATGACTACGATCCAGATGAAAACCAACTTCAACCAGATCAACCATACTAAAGCCGTAAAGCTGGCTGAAGAAGCTCTTGAAAGGAAAATGAGAGAAAATTTCGATACCCTTTCAGGTGAAACACATGATTTTGATACTATTGAAAGTTTCTCTCAATATTCCAGAACTATAAGGATTACAACCATTGATCCTGATAATAAGAAAATTAATGTAAGCGTTACCTGGCAGGAGAGGGATCGCTCAGGATTACAGCCTATAACATTGAGTTTCAGAAGGACCAGATAATGAAATATAAAAAAAGCATCAGCGGTTTTACACTTATTGAAGCAATAACAGCATCAGTAATTCTCCTCTTTGTAGTTATTACGATCTATACAATGATACTTGAAACCGAATCTACCCATGTTGCAGAAGAAAATAAGCTGGATATGAACCAGGCGGCCAGGGCCATTGATATCATACTTTGTGAAAATATCAGGAATGCCGGTTCTGTCCTTACCCTGTTGAGAACCCCCCCCTTTCTGCAGGCAACACCTCCTTTCACAGGGATATATCCTCTTAATAATAATGATTTTCCTGATGGGATCATTCTTGCATCCGGAGATTCGACTGCAGTCACAAAGGTTGCCGGCGGTGGTTTCACTCCCGGAGACACTCTGCTGAACCTGCAGGACAGTGTGACAAATCTGGATGGCAACGGGACACTCTGGTCAATAAATGATTCCGGAATAATTGTAAAAACCAGCGGTTATTATGTTTTCAGGGTCACCGGCGCAGTATCCATGGGAGAAACCACACTTACTATCAGGGCAACTCCGGTATATTATTCAGGGTTACTAAATGTTCCGGGAAAATATGTAGACAATTCCCTGACACACATCGGCTCACTGGGGAACTCGGGATCATATGCAGACGGGAGCCCGTTAATAAGACTGAACTATTTTAATATTTTCACGGTCAAAACCGAAAAAGATGGCTCAAAAACCCTTACCCTGACAACTGATACAGAGGGAGTAGCAGATATTCTTGCTGATGGGAATGAAACAACAACCAGAGCAGTACCAATAATTCCGAATATTGCAGACATCCAGTTCGAATATATAACAAAAGATGAGCCAGCGGAGTTCTGGGCTTCCACTTCAACAGCAGGGACAAGTTATGCAGATCCATGTGCATCTGCAGGAAGTACTGATTGTACAGGCTTTATCCAGAACTTTTCCAACAGAAATATCTCATCCATAAGGGTTTTTGCCCTAATGAGAATCGAAGATAAGCATAAAAGGAAAAATATTGATGAGGGGGCTGTAGGCCAGGAATTCAACAAACCCAGAATGGGTGATGTCGCTGCGACAACTCTGGCGGCAGGAAGATTCCACTATACCTACCTCACCTATGAGATTTTCATAAGAAACTACGATATTGTGTATTAGGAGATCCAGAATGAACATTATAAAAAAAAAAGAGAAAGGCTCTGTCCTTGTACTGGTGCTTTTCGGAGTAATAATATTATCACTAATTGGTGTAATGGGTCTGAACCGGAGCAAAACCGAGATCAGTATAACAAGGAACTTTTTTGCTGATAAAGACTCTTTCTTTACTGCAGAGTCCGGGATAAGCCTGGGTACAGATCAATTGAGATACAGTGTTGATCCTGCAACTGAAATTTTCGGGCCGGTCACTGACGGAACAAGGTCCTACAGAAGTGGACCTCTATACGACACCTACGGATTTGCAATAACCGACCCTCAATATATAACCCCCTTCCTCACTTTCGATCCACCCCCGCCGATAGGGATCTCAGTTGAAACCAGTGGGTCTATGGGCGTTTCAATAACACCCTGGGAAGTAACATCTTCATCTTCGGTGAAAGTGCCCGGTGGGGGAAACGACGCGAGAAAAGAGATCGTTTCTATTATTGTAATGCTTAATTCCGAATATTAGGAGGAAAAAATGAAGAAAAAAATACTAATTTTAGTTTTGATCGGATTTATTTCAATGATATCTACTCAACTCAACGGCTGGTATGATGAAACTCTGTTCAGCAGTGGCAGTGATACGTCTGATATTTTAAAACCGAATATATTGATAATGATGGACAATTCAGGATCGATGAACAACCTGATCTATCATTCTGATTTCGATCCCAAATTTGTTTACACATCATATTCCGACCGTATCTACGGAGGCTATGAACACCGAATTAAATACTATAAAAAGGGAGATTATACAAATGACCATGACGGTCAAGTGATAACAGTTGATCCTGGTCAATATTTCCTTACACGAAGAGGAAGTGACAGACTCATTTACCCTCTTACAGCAATAGGTTCAGACGGAGTATTTATGCTTGATGTCAGGAATTACCCTAACACTGGTGATCATCCTACCGGTCGGCCGATATATCTGTTTGCAGAACCGGATTCCGGGAACGAAGTGAGAATCAGCGGAAACTTCCTGAACTTCATGATTTATCAGGCGACTGCCACGGCATTATTAGAATGGAATCATTTTATGGAGTATGGGGTATGGGTAATAAGTGAAAGTCCGGATCTTGACGGTAACCACGGGATGGACCGGAAGGTCAGAATGAGGGTAGCAAGGGAAGTTATGAAGGCTGCTGTAGCGGAAATATTTGTAGATGCAGAGGGTGATCCTGCCCCACCTCGGATTGGTATTTCTACATTTAATTCTGATTCGGGCGGATCAATACTTCAAACATGTCAGGCTATGGCAGCATTAAACGCTACACAGGTATTGATCACAGGCATAGAGGGGACGACCTGGACACCACTTTCTGAGGCATATGCAGAGGTGTACGCCTATTTCAGGATGGGCGGTGAACCCCATATAACAGACTTTAAGTATTTTTACCCCTTTGACCATCCAAACGTCGCAACAATTAATGATAAAACACCTATAAACAATTGGTGCCAGTTAAACTTTATTATTGTTGTTACAGATGGAGAACCGACACAGGACAATGAATTAAGGAATCTCCCCGAAGGAAGCATCTTTTATATTGATCCTGATGATAATTTAGCACCATGGGGAGATGTAGATAACCTGACTATAGTAGATGGAAAAACAATAAATGATGATGATACAGAGGACCTGACAAATTATGGAACGAACTACCTTGATGACCTTGCTCACTATGCATTTAATGAAGACATGTGGCCTGATGATTTAGATGTCATAAAGACGGATAAACGTTACGAAACAGAAATGAAGAACAAACAGTTTATCTACACTTATACTATAGGATTTGCAATTGATAATACTCTACTCAAAGATACCGCCGCCAATGGTGGAGGAGAATATTACACCGCCAAGGATTATGATTCACTGGCAGGAGCTTTAAGAGATGCTTTTGCAAGTATTGATGAAAAAGTGAGGGCATATGCAGCATTCGCAGCTCCGAAATATTCACTCACTTACGGTGACAGGAGCGGTTATGTGGCAACATTCGTTCCCAAGGCTACACAGAGCATCTGGGAAGGACATTTAAAATCATATAAGCTGGACGAAGAAGGGAACTTCCCCGACCTTGAAAATCCCGGAGATGCGCAAGAATGGGATGCGGGAATCGTTCTGGATAACAGATCGACCGCAAGGGTAATTTATACCATAAAGAATGGTACTCTGGTCAGTTTCGACTCGTCCAGTCTCAATGCAGCCGACCTGGGATTTGTATCGGGAGATACTACCGTTGATGATGACAACAGGGACAAAGTGATCGATTTTGTGATAGGAAATAACGATTATGGATGGAAACTGGGTGATATATTCCATTTCACACCAACAGTCGTCGGCGCTCCGCTTAAATGGAAGGCAAGTTTTGACACCTCTTACCTGCTGTTCTTCGACGAACTTACCGAATGGGTTACTATCGATGGCGAGGAAGTTTTGATATCGAAGAGGCCTGAAGTAATTTATGTCGGTGCGAATGATGGTATGCTCCATTGTTTCCTGGTCGAGTCAGGAGAAGAGTTGTGGGCCTTTATCCCCCCTTCATTTTTGACAGAATTGAGAGATATGGTCCCTGATGTACTCCATTCGGATGGAAGCACTGGAGAAGGATCTCACCAGTATTTCATAGATGGAAAAGCAATTGCAAAAGATATAAAGGTTGCCAATGCCGGACAATGGACAGACTGGAAGACAGTATTGATCTTCGGTTACGGGATCGGAGGCGAGAGTTATTGTGCCCTCGACGTAACTGACCCTGAATCAATGTCATTCCTCTGGGAATTTAATGACCCCTCATATTCAGGATATACTGAAGGTAAACCAATCATTGCAAGGCTTCAGAATGACGGGACCGGCGCTCAATTTCCGGCTGTAATATTGTCGGGAGGTTATGATTACGATGAGGAAGCTGCAACCGCACCCAACCTTAAAGGAAAGGGATTCTTTGTCCTGAACGCATATTCAGGTGACATAATTAAAAAATTCATTTATAACGCCACTGATGGAGAGAGCAAGGTGGGAAGCACATATATCCATACAAATTCTGATTTTCTATATTGTTTTGCCGCCACACCGGCTGCATTGGATTATGACAACAACGGCCTTACAGATTATCTCTATATGACTGAGTCCGGGGACTATATGGGTTCATCAGGACAGGGGGGCAGGATATGGAAGATCAACCTGAACGGTGACCCTGCCGGATGGGATGCTGTAAATATTTACCAGGCAGATGATGGACAGACAATGTGGCTCCCTCCGACTCTTGGATATGATTATGATTACAACCTGTGGTTGTTCACCGGCACGGGACACAGGACACAGCCGAACAATACAAACAATATTACAGGAAGGTTCATAGGCATCATAGACAGTGCCCTCTCTTCAACTTTATCCAGCGGGAACCTGACCGATGTCAACAGTATCTGGACGGGAACTCAGGATCCGATAACTTCCGGATTCTTCTTCGATTATACCGAAGGTGACGGTGAGACAATTTTTGAACCCTATCCAATCTTTATAAACAGTACGATATTTTTTAACACCTATGTCCCCACTACAACATCGCTAGAAACAATTGATCCATGTGCTCAGGAGGGGAACCAGAGTATTTACAGCTTTAAGGTAAGGGCCGGAGGAGGAGAGATAACCATTGAAGATCCAATTGTGGAAGCAGGAAAGATCCAGGGATCCGGTCTTTTATCAGGTGGGAAATATAAGATCTACAAAGGTTCGGGAGTTGTAGGCAGTACCGATGTTATTGATCAGGAAACGATCGACATAGAATCTGTATTCGGTTCCATGACATGGGAAGAAAAGAAGAGGTAGAATTGAGATCATTGAAATACACTCTCCTTTTTCTGATATCGCTATCGTTGATCTTCTGCGGCAGCGATGAAGTCGATGAGAGCCTTAAAGTAAAAAGCAGGAAGAAACAGGTGTCATTATCTGAGATCAAAACACCTGAAAGTTCAGAAAAACTCCTGGAGATCACTGGAGTCAAATTCAGCTCTATGATAAATATCGACAATGATATAGAAGCTATCCCCGTATTATCTGACAAGCAGGCAGTGAAAAACTATAAATACAGATGGTTCATAAATGAGAGGGAAGTAAAAGGTGAGGCCAACTCTATACTTTCCAGAGATTATCTGAGAGAGAATGACTGGGTGTTCTGCCTTGTGAGCATTCAGGAAGAAGGGGAGTCCTACCCTGAATTCAAGAGTAAACTGATCAAAGTTAAAGGGACTCTTCCACTCGTAAACCTGGCCATGATAGAGAAATTCGATTCCCCCGGGATCTTCAGATACAGGATAAACGCTGAAATGCCGAAACCGGAAGATGACGAGCCGGAATTTACAGATGGAGAGGATCAAGAACCCGAAGAAGTAGTGAAATTTGAACTTATATCTCCATTAAAAAAGGGGATCGAGCTTAACACTCTTACAGGTGAGATCGTCTGGGATATAACCACTCAAATAATTGAGGAACTTGGGGATAAGGTCACAATAAAGTTCAGTGTCACCTCTCCTTCAGGAAGAAAAGTAAACTCTTCTATTTCGCTGATATTAAAAGATGAAGGAACTGAAACCAGGGAGACTGATAACGGCTCTTCTATGGGAACTGAAATAGAATAATTAAAATAAAAGGGGGAGATGATTCTCCCCCTTCTTTATTAATTCCAGATCTTACTTTTTGCCGACTCTTTAACTTTTTCAAGGAGTACTGCCACTCCTTTGTTCAACTGCCTGTCGACTCCTTTTATCTCTTCTCCAGGAAGGTTCTCTACCGGATAATCAGGAGGACATCCGTTCAGTTCCATATTTGTCATTGTCCCGTCATTGACGTACCATCCTCTAAATGGGAGCCTCAGCCAGGTCCCGTCTATAAGGGCTGTCCCCCCTGTTGATATTACTGCTCCGAAGGTTTGTTTCCCGACAAGAGTTCCCCTTTTTAAGGTCTTGATCGACCATGGGAATATCTCCGCATTGGAATAGGACATCTGGTTTATAAGGACCACTATCGGTTTTGTATAAGCAAATATAGACCTTCTTCCATGCGGATATCCTTTTCCTCCATCCCTCGGGATCGTAACCGCATGCTGCCTGGTCATGAGAATCTGAAGAAGATAATCAGTTATCCATCCCCCGCCATTATATCTGACATCAATTAAAAGCCCCTCTTTACCATAGGCAATTGAGTGAAGTTCCCTCTCAAATTTTTCAAGGTTTGGCCGTCCCATAGACTGTATGTGAACGTACGCAAGTCTTCCTCCTGACAACTCATCAACCTTCTTCTGATTTCGCTCTATCCATTTATTATAGATGAAGTTTCGATTGCTGCTTACCGGAGTGATCTCAACATCAAGTTTATCTTCTCCCCTCAGTAGCTGGAGCAACACAGATTCCCCGGCCTTATCCTCCATGAACTTATAAAAGTTAGACCCGTTGACAATTTTCTCTCCATTTACCGAGGTAATAATATCTTCAGCAAATAAACGGCTGTTTTTATGATAAGCAGGCGAACCTTTCAACACACTGCTTACCTTAAACCCGGGGCCTTTATAATTGTCATCAAATAGTGTACCTATGTCTCCTGTTTTGACCTTCTTTCTCCCCTCTTCCATTCTGGAAGATATTCTGAGATGTGAACCGTTCAACTCTCCGAGGATCATCGTGAATATATAATCAAATTCATACCTGTTAAGCCCTTTATTGATCCAGGGCCTGTATTTATTATAAATTTCAGTCCAGTCAGCTCCGTGATATGCCGGATCATAGAAATTATCCCTCATGGATCTCCAGGCTTCTTCAAATTTCTGAATATTCTCCGCCCCCATATCTATCGTCAATTTCGCACTGAATGGAATTGGTTCCGGGGAAGCTTTTTTGATGCTCATAGTGTTCAGCATTCCTGATTTAATGAAGAAAAGATCATCACCTTTTTTTGCAAAATGGAGAGCCCTGAGCCCGACTCCTTTCTTTATCAATGTTTTTTGATCTTTCCCATTCCATCCGATCTTATACAATCCGGTTCCATCATCATTACCTGCTGTGAAAGCCACCGTTTTGCTGTCAGGTGAGACGGCAAGCCCTAATTCATCGCCAAGGAGTTTTGTCAGATGCGTCACCCGGAGGTGAATCTCATCAAAATCCACAGGAAGCATCCCTGAACTCTTCTCTGTATCCTTTTCATCTTTCTTTTTATCAGATGCTTGTTTCTTTTTAGATTCTCCAAGTTTTTTCCACTCATCCGGGGTCATTTCAAACCACTCTTTTCTGAGTGCAAGCCTCCATATATCCATATTGTTGTTACTTCGTTTAGAAATAAAATAGAGAAATTTCCCGTCAGGAGACCAGACCGGGGAATAGTCATCATCGGGATGCCGGGAAATGTTGTAAGCTTTCCCTTCCTTCAGGTCATAAATATATACATCTATTGTAAAGTTATTATCCGAATGTGCATAACTCAGATAATTTCCGTCCGGGGACCAATCGATATCATACACATTCCACCCTTTCAGAATGAATTTCGAAGATTCCTCACCGATGGTTTTCAGCATCAGGTTCCCATTCCCTTCTACATAAACGAACTTTTTATCATCGGGAGAAAGGACACCCATCGTCTCTTCAAGTTCACTATTGGTTAGTGGTTTTAATTTATATTTATATGAATGATAGATCCCTCTGTCTCCATCGGGATAAATGATAAAAACATCTCTGTTGCCATTTTTATCAGAGTCAAAAAGGATTCCTTTGCTGTCACTGGTCCAGGAAATATTCGCTTCTCTATAAGGTGAGTTTGAAATATTCTTCGCCCTCTTCCACCCTTTTTTTATTACAAATATTTCACCTCTGATAACAAATGCATAATATTGGCCGTCAGGTGACACCTTCATCTCTGTTGCTTTTGAAGAGTATGATTTCTTTATAACAAAATCATTTTTGTGTTCCGTTGCGGCAAATATGCTCAGGGGATATGGATCTTTATCAACATCTTTTCTATAGAGTTTGTTCAAATATTCATAAATTGCAAATACACCGTCTGAAGAGATCGAAGGATACCTGACCTGATCTCCGGAATGAGATGTAAGCCGGGTCTTGTTGTTTCCGTCCCCATCCATTTTCCATAAGTTGAATGTCTCATCCGAATCGGAAACATAATAGATCGAATTATTCTTAAAGACCGGCCATTTGTCATTTCCGGGATGATCAGTTAATTTTCGATATCTATCTTTTTCCCTGTTATATACCCATACGTCATTATTTGCAGGCCCTCTGTATCTTTGCCTGAAATCAGGAATTCTGTTTATATTGAATGCAAGAAATTTGTTATCTTCTGATATTGAGCCATTCTTTCCCATCTGATCCATAAGGAGGCTGGGCATTCCGCCACCAACCGGGACCATGAATATACCTGAATTGCCATAATAAAAATGGAGATCTCTTCGAGAATGGAATATTACACCTGTCCCGTCACCATTCCATCCGGTAACTTCGTCCTGAGACGACCTGTAGGTCAGTTGCCTGGCCAGCCCGCCTTCAACCGGAATCACAAAAACATCATAATTGCCATTCCTGTCAGAAGAGAAAGCTATAAGACTTCCATCAGGTGAAAATTTAGGCCTTGTATCATTACCGAAATGATCAGTAAGTCTCTCAGCTTTACCACCTGTAACAGATGATTTCCAAATATCACCCTTGTAACTGAAAACTACATGTAAAGAATCAGGAGAAATGTCCGGATATCTCATAAGAGATATATCATCTCCTGCTGTTAGTATAAATGAGAAGAACAAGATCTGAATAATAGTTATTAATTTTTTCATTCCATCACCTCATATAAGTTTAATGAAAAAATATATCACAATAAATTTATTTTTAAAATTTTTTAGAAGATTAAAATTTTTGTGTTAGAGATTTTTTAAATCTTTGAACAAATTAACAATTTCAGATCTGTTTCATTCCTGAGTTTTTTTTCGAGCATCATAAGTCGCGATCTGTGCTCCCTTATTGTTCCATACACCAAAATGACCTGCCCCATTGAAGAATTTTATTGTTGTTGAGAATTACTATATATTTGTGATCCTCTGCTTCTTTCATCTCGTTTATCCTTTCAATATTTACAAGGGCCGACCTGTTTACCCTTAAAAAATTGTCAGATAATTCAAAACATTACCTTTTTCATAATCTTATATGGATTTATTTCCGGTAATTTGAACTAACTATTTAGAAGTGGATAAGTGTTTTTTTGAAAATTGGGGGTAACAGATGAAATAAAAAAGGCCGCCCCCGAAGGA
>DBOL01000072.1:8320-19356 GCA_002299555.1 Candidatus Aminicenantes bacterium UBA647 | reverse complement strand
TTTTAGAATGTTCATTTTAAAGTATGAATGAGGCTAAAATATTTTGAAAATAAAACCCGAATTTAACCGCAAATTTCCTTATTATGCCATTATCTTTCTTAAGAACTTTAGAGTTATTGACCAGATTTATATCCAGGGGAATCTTGACTCCCGGATCAACAAGTGCAAAATCCACAGGCGATTCATCAATAAACGTAACCTTCTTCCATTTTTCATCTTTTTCCCAGAAGTATTTTATCTCTTTCCCTCCCTTCAATATCACTGAAAGCTCAACAGGCCAATAGCCGCTCTTTCTTACAAACACAACTTCATTTTTATATTTCCCATTCTTGCCGATCTTATCAGACCTGACAGAATATACTGCAGTATCAAGATTTCTATCCGTTCCAACAAACTGATCGAATGCCCAGGCGTAATCTCCGCTAAAATACTTATTAAACTCGGACTTAAAGGTTCTGGTGTCGTGATGTCCGAATTTTATTTTATTGAAATAGTAGCGTAAAAATCCCTTGAATTTCTCCTCCCCAATCACATTTTTAAGGCTTCTGAGCAATAAGGAAACTTTTGAATACATATTGCCGACAAAAAATTTATTGTTAATAATATTCCACGAGAGGTACTTCGATCTTTCCAATGGCGACAGATTTATATAAGCTCTCCTCTTTATCTCCCAATCAAATATTTTCAAATATAAAGAATTAAGAAGCCGGTCACTCCTTTCAAAATACTTGTCCATTATCTCCATTTCGTAAAAGACTGCAATACCTTCATCAAGCCAGGGTTCTTTAAATCCATCACTCCCCGCCACACTGTACCAGAACTGGTGGGAAATACCGTGAATTACTGCAAGTTCAGAATATTTTAATGACGCAGGAAGGATCTTAAGATAAGCAGCAGTTAATATCGTTGGATATACATGTCCGGCCGAATTGAACCCCTGAAGAGGCGGATCAACCACCGTTAATGTTCTGTATGGATAGGATGCAAGATTTTCTTCAAAATATTTTAGTGTGAATTTTACTATATTGAGATATCTCTCTTTTGCCGACCTGTTCCGGTGTGATAAAAGAAGAATTATATCTGTATCAAAGTCATTCCCTTTCAGTCTTATTTTATCTTTTACCTCAATAAAATTCGGATATGCGGTCCACGCAAAATCCTGAACATTATCCTGTGTAAACTCAAAAACCCGTAATTTATCATTAAGTCTTTCATTGGAGATGTTCCTACCTGTTGCCCCCACCTTGAAATTATCCGGGATTGTTATTCTCACATGGTAATCACTGAACTCAGAAAAAAGAGAGGGCATCCTGTGAAACTGATGTCCGGCCCAATCCCCATTACTTTTGAGAATGCAAACCCGTGGATACCAGTATGCAAGGAAAATATATTTTCCGGATTGTCCGGTTTTATAAAAAATATCCGGAATCTTCAATTTAAATTCCACCTTTATCCAGATCGTTTGTCCTGGCAGCACAGGTTTCTTCAGGCTGAAATCAACACAAGTCCTGTCATCTGCATTTTTGTCATCCGGACTCAGATAGGTCAACACACCGGTTATATTTTCATTTCTGTTTATAATTTCTATCTTTTTAACTTCAATATTTCCAAAATTAATTTTTTTCAGTTTCTCTTCTGAAGCTTTGAATATGGAAGTCTCTTTGAAAAATGTGGACCCCGGATCACTGAAAGCATTATAGAACAAATTCAACCTCAGTGAGTTCACATCAGAAACGGTCCTGTTGGTCCACCTGATTATTTCAACTCCTTTTAATTCCCTTTTCCCGGGGAATATCCTGGCGTTAATCTGATATTTTGTTCTGTTCTCTCCACCGGATAACTCCTGATACTCTTTAAGATCCCTGCTTTCATGATCCTCATTTGCGACTATTTCACCACTAATATGCAGAACTACAAAGATAAGAGTGATAGCAATATACTTTAAAACTTTCATTATTCTTTAAGCTTTTTCTCCCAGTCCCACGCATTCTTTATGATCAGACCCAGATCATCACATTCAGGGACCCACTTCAATTCTTCTCTGATCAGAGAAGAATCTGCAATTAATTCGGGAGGATCACCTTCTCTTCTTGGTGAGTCTATGATCTTGAAATCAACACCCGTAACCTTTTTTGCAGTTTCAACAACTTCACGGACACTGCTTCCCCGGCCATAACCGCAATTGAAGATCCTGCTGCTCTTCTTGTCCTTAAGAAAATCGAGTGATAAAAGGTGGGCCTTTGAAAGGTCATCGACATGAATATAGTCCCTTATCGCAGTACCATCTCTCGTTTCATAATCTGTCCCGAATACTTTCAGAGAAGGATATTCTCCCAGTGCGGCCCTCAAGGCAAGGGTGATCAGGTGAGTAGGTTTTTTGTAATTCTGTCCTATCCTCACTTTGTTGTCTGATCCTGCCACATTAAAATATCTGAGAGCAATATAATTGAAATGAGTATTTGCCTCCGCAACATCCCGAAGAACCATTTCGGTGAATAATTTAGAATTTCCATATGGATTTATCGGAACTAACGGCGATGATTCGTCAACGGGAATTTTACCCGGAATCCCGTAAACAGCTGCAGTAGAAGAGAACACAAAATTTTCTATCCCGCACTTTACACAATTCTTTATCAGCTTAAAAGATTTTACGGAATTATTGTAATAATACTTTAACGGATCACTTACCGATTCCTCAACCTGTATAAATGCGGCAAAATGGATAACACTTTTAATGCTATATTCACGGATCACACGGGAGACGAGTTCATCATCCTCGACGTCCCCTTCAACGAAATCCCCACAGAGAATATAATCTTTGTTCCCCATTGAAAGATTGTCGATAACGACCGGGTTGTAACTATTCTCTCCCAGGTCTCTTACTATATGGCTACCAATATATCCGGCACCACCTGTAACTAGAACATTCTCTTTTCTCATAGATAGAATATTCTACTCCAACGGGGAGTAACAATCAATTATATAGGATTAAAAAGAGCTATTTCAGGTCGTGCACATGAAGTTCCCAGATCTCTTTATCATCATTATCGACAAGTTGATAAAGTTTGTCATCCTTGATCGTATAGGGGTAAAGATCCCTTGCAGTTGCATCAGGAATAGAAAGATATATCCTGTTTTTGATCAAACTTCCTTTAAGGTCATATATCGCAAATTCAGTCCTGCCGTCCGGTCCCGGATAACCGTTAACATAGAGCTTCTCGTCAACCACATCCATCCCCCTTATGATGGGGAAAACAGATGGAAACTTAACAAGGTCTTTTATATTATCATAGAACCTTTTAAACTGCGGATCAGTTCTGAAAAACTCATGATATCTTTTTATGTCAGAGTCCTTTACTTTAAGTTTTCCGAGCTCGCACTTTAACTCTAATTTCAAATTACCATTCTCATCATAAATAAAGACATACCCTTCCTTCTCGCCAGTTACGAATATCTTTTTTCCATAAAGTCTGAACCATGCACCCCAGGTCCTGAGGACATTGATCTTCCTCCCCTGCTGGAAAACGTTTTTCTCTTCGTAAACATTTTTTTTCTTCTTCATATCTTTGTCATAAAGAACTATTGTCAGATAGGTCGCTTTTGTATCCCGATTTTGATAATTGCTGTATGATACAAATTTGTCACCGAAAGGTTTGTACACATTTCCAAGCCCTCCGGTCTTAGGCCTCTTCTCACTTATGAACTTTCCGTCTCTTGAATAGTAGGACATCTTCATGTGACTTCCCACAACTATCTTGTCGGGATTTGCCGGATCTTTCTGGATCCTTGTATATTGTGAGAACTCTCTGGGCCCGTCACCCTGCTTACCGAAACTTGTTATAAAACTGAAATCTTTCTGGGAGTAAACATAGATAGTAGGAAACTCGGCAATAAGGATCAGTCCGCCATCAACAATGATAGTTGCAGGTTTGTTCAGCCTGCTTAAGGGAACCACTTTTTCGTCTGCCGAAATAAATGAAATGCCTATTAAAAACATAAATAAAACGATCAGATATTTTTTCATAAACAACTCCCTCCAGTATAAATAACTTAAAACAAAAAAATATGTTTATATCAAATCGAATTTTCTACTATCTTCACCTTTAAACGGGATAGATATTCCGTGATCTTGATATCCTTTGGACATGCCTCCATACAATTGAAGATCGTATGACATCTCCATATCCCGTTCTTGTCATTCACTATATCCATTCTCTCGTTAGCTCCATCATCCCTTGTATCAAAGATAAATCTGTAAGCTTTAAGTAAAGCCGCAGGTCCGAGATAATCTTCATTTCCCCATAGGCTCGGGCATGATGAAGTACAAGCTCCACAGAGAATGCAGGTTACCGATTCTCTTATATATTCGAATTCCTCAGGGGACTGAGTGAATTCTTTGTCAGGCAGAGGTTTGTCCACAACCAGATATGGTTTGACCTTTTTAAGTTTTTCAAAAAACAGGTCCATATCAACTACAAGATCTTTAATTATGGCGAACCCCGGTAAAGGCTCGATCTTTATCTTCCCTTTGAATTTGTGGATAGGTGTCTCGCAAGCGAGTATGTTCTGACCATTAACTTTCATTGCACAGGAACCACATATACCACTCCGACACGATCTCCGGTATGCAAGTGAACCATCGGTCTTCCAGTGAATATCATTCAGGACATCCAGAATTGTGGAATCAGAATCAAATTCACCTGTATAATCAACCCAATGAGGTTTTTTGTCGTTTGCCGGATCATACCTTAAAATTTTTATTATTCTTTTCTCTTTTGACATCTGATAGCTCCTTAATATTTTCTTTCAAGCGGTGGGAATCTGTCCATATAAATGACAGCTTTTCTCGTATGGTCAAGTTTTACACCCTTTGCTGTTTTCCATGCAAAAGTATGCTTCATCCACTTTTTATCATCACGTTTCGGATGATCAGTTCTGAAGTGAGCACCTCTCGATTCTTTTCTTGCGATCGCTGCTTCGATCATAACCTCTGAGAAGTTCAAAAGATTCCCAACCTCGAATGCCTCGAAAAGATCCATATTGTAAGCATCACCCTTATCATCAATGGTAACCTTCTTATATCTTGCCTGAAGTTCCCTGATGGTCTTCAGGAGCTTCTTCATATCTTTTTCATTTCTGTAAACTCCGGCGTACAGGGTCATGTTCTCCTGAAGTACTTCTCTTAGAACTGAGTGACGCTCTTTCCCTTTCCCATCCATTAATGCTGACATTTTGCCTCTGGCATTATCGGTAGGATCTGCAGGAAGATTCTCAAGTCCATTTTTCTTTACAAATTCAGACATTGACATTCCGGCTACCCTTCCGAATGTTGCTGCTTCCTGGAGTGAATTTGTTCCGAGCCTGTTTGCACCATGAAGAGAATGACATGCCGTTTCGCCAGCTGTATAAAGTCCGACAACAATGTCTCCCTTAGGATTTTTCAAAACTTCAGTTTTTATATTCGCAGGAATTCCACCCATCGAATAGTGAGCCGTAGGCTGAATTGGAACCGGTTCTTTGATCATATCAACTTTAAGATAGTTAATGGCAAGATCTCTTACCTGAGGTAATCTCTTTATGATCTTCTCTTCGCCGAGATGCCTCATGTCGAGGTAAACATAATCTTCACCATTTCCACCCCTTCCTTCATTTATTTCTGTTTGTTCAGACCTGGAGACAACATCTCTGGGTGCAAGCTCCATTTTGTCCTTTGCATATTTCTCCATGAACCTTTCACCGTTCCCATTAGTAAGATAGCCGCCCTCTCCGCGACACGCTTCAGACATCAGGATGCCATGTTTAAAAAGTCCGGTTGGATGGAATTGGACAAACTCCATGTCTTCCAGAGGTAAGCCATTCTCAAGGATAAGACCGAGGCTGTCTCCCGTATTGGCATGGGCATTAGAAGTAACCTTAAAAGCTCTCCCATATCCTCCGGTAGCAAGGAGAACTGTTTTAGAATGAAAAGTGTGAAGCCCTCCATTTCTTATATCCCAGGCAACAACCCCTCTTGAAATGTTTTTTTCTACTAAAAGTGAGAAAATCTGAAACTCATTATAAAAATGTACATTATACTTAAGACATTGTTCATACAGTGTATGAAGCAGGACATGTCCGGTAATGTCTGCAGAAAAACAAGCCCTTGGTTTCTGGTGACCACCGAAAGCCCTCTGGTTTATCCTGCCATCCTCTGTCCTCGAAAAAGGGACACCCATATGTTCAAATTCATAAACTGTTTTCTTTGCTTCACTGACAAAAAATTCAATTATATCCTGATCGCCCAGCCAGTCACTTCCTTTTATAGTGTCGAACATGTGAAGTTCTTCTGAATCGTCCGTAGCGTTAGCGAGAGATGCTGCTATCCCCCCCTGAGCCGCACCGGAATGTGATCTTGTCGGATATACCTTTGTGATTACAGCCACTTCATGTCCATCTCTTGCAAGCTCCAGAGCCGCCCTCAGACCTGCAAGTCCGGCACCCACAACTACTGCATCCAGCCTGTGATATTTTTTTGCTTCTTCTATGTTCATAATTTCGCTCCAGCTTTAAATATAGTGAGCATCCCGACAAACATCAGGATCGCCCCGAGCATTACCAGAATAGAAAACACAAAGATCCTGGTACCCTTTTTCTTCATATAATCTTCTGCAACCATCCAGATCCCGTTTATCCCGTGATACAGCGCTGTGAATAGAAATAAAAACTGCACCAGATTGAACCAGGGTGCTTTCATCTTCTCAATAACATCAACATATTTTACTATTCCATGACCAATAAAATGATAGGTCACATAATGTGCCATCAGGAGAACGAACAATATAACAGCCGAGACCCGCTGAAAAAGCCAGATGATCCCTCCGCTCCTTGAAGTTTCTTTAAAGTTTTTGTCCATTGTATTCTCCTACATGTGAGAAACGATCAGATAGCCGCCTGCAACCCAGA
The DNA here is from genome assembly GCA_002299555.1 of Candidatus Aminicenantes bacterium UBA647. Taxonomy (GTDB): domain Bacteria; phylum Acidobacteriota; class Aminicenantia; order UBA2199; family UBA2199; genus UBA647. The sequence goes on along the minus strand of DBOL01000072.1, from coordinate 12,414 downwards.
GCAGAAAAGCTATGAAGATCATTATAAAGAAAAGTTTTTTATGATGAAGGGAGCCCTTCCAGAAATCAACAATGACCACCCTTATCCCGTTAAAAGCGTGAAATAATATAATTCCCCATAGTCCCACTTCAAGCAATTTGAATAATGGGGATGCAAGAACACCCATCACTCTGTCGAAGCCTTCCGGCCCTTTGGAAATAGTGCTGATCACCCATATATGAGCAGAAAGGTAAAAAATAAGAGCAAGGCCTGAGAGGCGATGAAGCATCCATGCCCAGGACCCCGTGAATTTGTAATAACCAAGATCAAAGAATTTTTTATCCTTGTACAATTTTGCCTCCTTTGTACTGAATTATGATTTTTAATTCTAATACGTTGGAATTCTTACTTCAACAAAAAAATTGATTTTTTTTAGAAAAAGTAATAACCTTGTCAAATGGAGGTAACCCAGGAATACAAAAGCAATTTTAAAGCTCCTGAATTCCTCGCATTTGATCGTCTGATCAAAAACAATCAGTGGTTGATCAAGATCAGATTCTTTTACACTGTTTTCGTTGCGGTCTTCTTCACAATACTTAATCTTACTAACGAGACCAATACTGTCAAAGTAAGAGATCTGTCTTTACTCCTAGGACTGATGGTGATCGGCAATATCCTTTTCAATGTGACTCTCAAAGGGATGATTAGAAAAAAACTGGAGAACCTGGATTACAACAGCCTCCAGTCACTTGCAACTATTCAGATAGATTTTGATTTTGTTCTCCTGTCAATAATTGTATTTATCTCAGGTGGTGTAAACAGCCCGGTAATGATCCTGTACATCTTCTATATCATGATATCGACATTTATTGTAACCCATGATAAAGCAATCAGGAATACGACAATAGCAATAATTCTGGTATCAGCAATATTTTTTGTAGACAGCTCTTTCGAGTTCAAACAGCAACTTCCGATCATGATCTCCTATGATATAATCCTGCTTCTTGCTTTTTTTATCTCCTCCCATCTCTCAATGAACATTAGAGAAAACAGGGAGATACTCCAGGAACTCCTGAAGAAAACAAGGGACCTTTCGATCAGGGACGGACTGACCGGACTTTTAAATCAAACCCATTTTTTCCAGATGATGGAAGACCACATTCAAAAGGCGAGAAGATACAATGAGGTTTTCTCTGTCCTCTTATTCGACATAGATAATTTCAAAAACTATAATGACAACAACGGACATATTAACGGCTCCGGAGTGATACGAAGGATAGGCCATATTGTTACAGATACTTTCAGAACTTTCGATATCTCAGCCAGATACGGCGGTGACGAATATGTTATTTTTCTCCCTAATACTGACAAGATCGGCTCATTCCTGGCTGGAGACAGGCTGAGGGAAAGAATCGAAAAATCCAGATTCCCGGGAATGGAGAAACAACCCAAAGGGAGTGTCACAATCTCTGTGGGAATATCATCTTTCCCCGAGGATGGCAACACGAGAGAAGAGGTCCTTGATATGGCTGATAAAGCACTCTACTATTCCAAAGAGAATGGGAGAAATCGGGTAACACTGTTCAATCGGGAGATCCTGACAGTAAAAGAGTAACCACCGCATCTCCGCTTTATAATTGACATTTTTTACATATTATTATAAACTTTCCAGGATGTGGATTAGCAAAAGGGATACGGAAATACTGGCCACACTGGTCAATTTGTACAGTAATACCAGACTGCCGGTGAGCTCTGCACAATTATCAGGATATCTTCCTTTTTCCTGCTCTCTGATAAGAAAAGAGCTTCAAAAACTTGAAGCTAACGGCCTTCTGAAAAAGAGCAGTAGTTCATCAGGAAGAACACCAACAGACCAAGGCATTAAGATGTATCTGAGAAGCCTTGATGAAATTACCGAAACCGGCACTCTCTCTCCGGGATTTCTGGAGGAAAACGGAAAGAACTTTCGTGACCTTTCCACAAAAAGTGCAGATCTTCTTTCGAGAGAATCTGATAACATAGGATTTGTATATTTTGATTCAATTTTCGACCTTGAGTTTAAAAGTGTCAAACTGATCAAAATAGATTCATACAAGATAATGATGATCCTGAGTAGCAGCAACCAGTGGATCTTCTCAAAGATATTTGTAACAAACAGAAATTATTCAGAAGCAGAACTGAAAAATTGGGAGCATATTCTGAATAAGGAGTTCTCACACCGTTCCCTGAACAGAGTATTTAAGATCATAAGGAACAGACTGTTCAAGGACAAGAAGAGATATATAAATGTATACCGGGGCATCTACGATCTCCTGGGGACTGAAGACCTTATAACTGCCGACCTGTTCTACAACGGTGCATTGAACCTTCTTAACTCCCGGGTAACAGACACAGAGACCCTGAAGAAAATAATCAGCACACTCGAGGAAAAAGAGAGATTCGCTAAGTTCCTTAAAGATATACTGAATGAAAATGACAGGAACCCGGTTATTGCATTTGGAGGGGAATCAGGAATATCTGAATTTGAAGAACTTATTCTAATAATTTCAAATTTTTACTGGTCGGAAAATCCGATAGGGAAGCTGGGTATAATAGGCCCTAAATTTACAAGGTACTCTGAAACAATAAACAGAGTAAAACATTTTTCAAGCCACATGACTACAATATTGTCTGACAACCCCATGGAGGTATAAATGAGCGTCGATGATAATAAACTTGATATTGGTTACGTTCCTGATGACCCTGAGTACGGACAGGATGACAGAGTTCAAAAAAAGCCAACTGAAAAGAGAACGGATCAGAAGAAAAAGTCCCAGGTAAGAAAATCCACCGCAAAACTAAAGATTCAGGAAAAGACCATTGAGAAACTGACCACCGAAAGGGATGAATTTAAAGACAAGCTCTTGAGGAATATGGCCGAAATAGACAACTTCAGAAAGAGGGTTAAAAAAGAGAAAGATGAGCATCAGAAATATGCTTTGGGAGATTTTTTCAAAGAACTTCTGGTAATAACAGACAACCTCGAAAGAGCCCTCAAGGTGAAGGAAGGTGAATCCACCGAAAATTCAATAATTTCCGGTGTTGAAATGATCTACCGGCAACTCATGGAGATACTGAATAAAAATGGAGTAGCAGAGATAGATGCAATGAACAAATCTTTTGACCCCAATATCCATCAGGCTCTTTCTAAAGAAGAGGTTGATTTCGTGTCAGGACCAACAATAATTGAAGTTTATCAGAAAGGGTTCATGTATAACAAAAAATTACTAAGGCCAACTCTTGCAAAAGTTGCAATTCAGACAGAACCGGATAAAGACAAAAATAGCCAGGAAGAATAAAATGGCAAAAAATATCGGAATCGATCTGGGCACAACAAATTCATGCATTAGTTTCTTCGAAGGATCCGTTCCTGAGATAATCCCGAATCCGGAAGGATCCAGGGTTATTCCTTCTATAGTTTCTCTTAGCAAGGATAAACAGCCGATCTTCGGTAATATTGCAAAGAGACAATTCCTTTCAGACCCTGAAAATACGATCTGGGGAGTTAAAAGGATAATAGGTAGAAAATTCAATTCTCCGGAGATCGAAAAGATTAGAAGCACCGCAGCTTACAGAATTGTTGAAGCTGAGAATGGTGATGCTCATATAGATTTTAACGGAGAGATATGCACTCCGGAAGAGATTTCTGCAATGTTCCTGAGATACCTCAAGGGGATAGCCGAGGACTACCTTGGTGAAGATGTAGGAAAGGTTGTCATTACGGTTCCCGCATTTTTTAATGACGCACAGCGGTTAGCCACAAAGAATGCCGGAGAGATAGCCGGACTTGAAATCTCCAGGATAATCAACGAACCAACATCCGCACTTATAGCATACAGAGACAGGATCAACAAAGATGGTTATTATGCCGTCTATGACCTTGGCGGGGGTACATTTGATATTTCAATCGTAGAGGTCAAAGATGAGATATTTAAAGTTGTATCAACTCTCGGAGACACTTTTCTGGGTGGAAATGATTTTGATGCTGCTGTTTCAGATTGGATTCTCGCAGAGATCAAAAAGGAGATAAACACCGACCTCTCCAAAAACATGGACAGCTTGCAGAGAATTACTCA
>DBOL01000072.1:6110-7924 GCA_002299555.1 Candidatus Aminicenantes bacterium UBA647 | reverse complement strand
AGGGGGGGAATTATCATTTTCAGATAACACTGGACAGAGAAAAACTGGAGCTACTTACTTCAGAACTGGTAGCAAAAACTGTAAAACTGGTCAAGGATTCTATGGATGAGGTCGAGTTAGAGCCTGGTCAGATCGAAAAAATCATACTTGTCGGAGGTCAGAGCAGAATGCCTATGGTCTCCCGTTTCATTACTGAACTTTTCTCAAAAGAACCAAAAATAGATCTGAATCCTGAAGAAGTGGTCTCTATCGGCGCTGCAATGCAATCCGAACTTCTGCACGGAAGGATAAGAGACCTGCTCCTCCTGGATGTTACCCCTTTGTCTTTGGGGTTGGAAACAAAGGGAGATAAATTTACAAAACTTATTGATAAGAACTCTTCTATTCCGATAAAAAAATCTATGATATTCACCACAATAAGTGACAACCAGCAGACTGTTAAAATACACATCCTTCAGGGAGAGAGAGAGATCGCATCTGAGAATAAGGTCCTTGGCGACTTTAACCTTATCGGAATCCCGTTATCACCGAAGGGGCTGCCACAGATAGAAGTAACTTTCGAGATAGATGCCAATGGATTGGTCAAAGTGTCGGCAATTGATCTGCAGACAGGATTGTCCCAGAGCATGAATGTTCAGCCGGCAAGCGGATTGTCACCTGAGAAAATAAAGCAATTGATCGAAGATGCAAAAGAGTTTGAGATGAAGGACAGGGAGACTATCAAACTTAACCAGACTACCTCCAACATCAAGGAAGAGCAAGAGACAATAAAGTTTTTCATGGACAGGTATAAAGAAAAACTTTCAGAAATAGAGATAGGTGAGATCGAGATATTGATGACTCAGATAGAAGAGGCCCTGGAAGAAAAAGATATCCCGGCTATGACCGGTATACTTATGAAAACTATTGATATCAGAAAAAGGATAAACAGTATGCTCATATCTGATTTTGAGGAATAAAATGGCAAAAAGGGATTACTATGAAGTGCTGGGCGTTTCGAAGAGTTCAACCCAGGCAGAAATAAAAAAATCGTATAGACAGATAGCAATGAAATACCACCCCGACAGGAATCAGGGGGACAAGGACGCAGAGGAGATGTTCAAAGAAGCATCAGAAGCATATTCTGTCCTCGGGAACGAAGAGAAAAAAAACAAATATGACCAATTCGGATTCAACGGCCTCAATTCACAGGGGCAGGGATTTTCAGATTTTTCTTTCTTTTCCGACTCTATCTTTTCTGATTTCGAAGATATACTTGGAGATGTTTTTGGTTTCGGAAGCAGATCTTCCTCAAGGAAAAAGCAAAACATCCCGAGACGTGGCGGGGATATTGGCGTTGAGACCACTATAACTCTTGAGGACTCTTTCCACGGAGTCGAGAAAGAGGTGGTAGCAGAACGCGAATTCAATTGTTCGACCTGCGACGGTTCAGGAAGTGAACCCGGGACATCACCTGAGACCTGCAAACAATGCGGAGGTCAGGGAGATGTAAGGAGAAGTCAGGGTTTTTTTTCGATTTCATCACCTTGTCATGCATGCAGAGGCAAGGGGACGATAATTGTACATCCCTGTGATACATGCTCAGGAACAGGCCGTGAAAAGATGGAGAAAAGTATTAAGGTCGATATACCCGCCGGAGTTGACAATGGAAACAGGCTGAGAATTTCAGATGAAGGGGATGGCGGCTATATGAACGGAAGGGCAGGAGATTTGTATATCCTCATCAATGTCAAGAGTGATGGAAATTTCATAAGAGAGGGGTTGGATCTTATATACAACATGAAAATAAATTTTTCCCAGGCTGCACTCGGAGA
>DBOL01000072.1:0-5725 GCA_002299555.1 Candidatus Aminicenantes bacterium UBA647 | reverse complement strand
AAGATCATGAAGATCAAGAGCAAAGGGTTTAAAAATTTGAATGGCTGGGGAAAAGGGGATCTTCTGATAGTTACGAACGTAATGACCCCGACAAAACTTTCAAAAAAGGAGAAAGAACTTTTCAGGGAGCTGGAAAAGATCGAATCATCAAAACAGGCCGGATCTGGAAAGAAGAATCCTCTGTTCAATTGATGAGACCCAGAAGGTTCTATTCAGATATAAAGCCCGATTCCGGGCATATCGAAATAGTATCTGAAGAGCTTTCCCACTTACGCAGAGTTCTCAGGAGCAAGCAGGGAGATCCTGTAGAAATATTTAACGGGAAGGGTAAACTTTTTTCGGGAAAGATCGAATCTATAGAAAGTTCAAAAGCGGTAATAAAGATCGATAAAGAGATAGAGAAGGAGAGACCTCCGGCAAATATCATGATCGCACCCTCGCTGTTGAAAAAAAAACCGATGAACCTGATGATTGAGAAGCTAACTGAGATGGGAGTGGATGAGATACATCCGGTGATCTTCTCCAGGACAGAGGCCTCGTTCAACAAAACATCCATGAAAAAATGGGAGAGGCTTGCAGTGGAATCACTTAAGGTCAACGACAATCTGTGGGCATCCAGAATCTACCCCCCATGTACAATAGAAGAAATAATAAACAGATCTGGAAACATTAAAAATAAAATTCTTCTGGATATTGAAGGAAAAAGAGTGCCTATTGAGAATAAAGGGCCTTCCATCTGCATTGTTGGACCTCCGGGAGATTTTACAATTGAAGAGAGGGAAATGTTTATAAGGTCAGGATTTATACCTGTGAATATAAATGAGTCTGTTATGAAAGTAGAGACAGCTGCATTTTCTGCTGTTTCAATATTGAAATATTTAACAAGATAGGGATAATATATATAAACCTGCATTAGGAGGATGATCAGTTGATAGAGATCAAAGGTAAGATCGGGAAATATAAAATACTGAAGAAACTCGGGAGCGGTGGATTCGGTACAGTTTACCTCGCCGAGGACACTTTTCTGAAGAGCTATAGGGCTCTGAAGATCCCGCACGGTCTCATTTCCCAAAAGGACAAACTACTTGAAGAGTCAGAAGTCCAGACCAAGCTACTTGATCATCCGAACATAGTCAAACTTCTTACTGTCGATATAATAGATGATAATATCGTAATGGTGATGGAATATATTGACGGGACAGATCTGGAAAAAATAATTGACGACAGTGTAAAGCTAAACTTGAAAAGAGCATTGGAGTATTTCAAACAGATCCTTTCCGCATTGGGTTATGCACATGAGAACAAGATACTCCACAGAGATATCAGGCCATCCAACATACTCATCACCAAAAAGCATAAAGTAAAGATAACAGATTTCGGGACATCAACAATCCTTGAAGATAGCAAGCATGCCACAACCAAGATAGGATCACCTCCATACATGGCTCCCGAACAATTTGAAGGTAAAGCTATTTTTGCCTCCGATATCTATTCCGCCGGATGCCTGTTTTACGAAATGGTAACAGGGTTCCCCCCGATAGTTCTTGCGAATCCGATGGAAATTTACAAGAGAGCAAAAGCAGGGGATTTCCCTTCTCTGATCAAAAAGATCCCGACGATCGCTCCGGGGATCAACGATATAATCATGAAGACTCTCTCTCCAGACATTTCGGGCCGCTATAAAAATACAGGAGAGATCCTGACAGCTTTCGACCTGCTTGAGAAGAAGAAAAAGGGCAACCCGTCAGAGATCACTGATATCAAAAAAAGGATAGCAGCAAGGAATGAGAGGACAGATCACATTTGCTGGAAATGCAGAAAGACCATCCCGCAAAAAGTAGATAAATGTATCTATTGCGGCACAGACCAATAGATAAGGTCAGGTCACCTTAAGGAACTTAAGCATATTTGTTGCACCTTTCATCGGAGTTTCCCCCGCAACAACAAGGAGGGTGTCACCTTTGTTAAGATAACCGTCATCTTTAAGCATCTTTTCCCCCTTTATAATCATATCATCTGTCTTTGATGTAAATTTTATGAGACGTGGGGAGATACCCCAGAACGCAGCCATCCTGTTCCTGATCCCGGGATCGGGAGTGAATGCAAAAACCGGGCAGGGAGGCCTGTATTTTGATAACAGAAGCGCTGTGCTTCCTGACCAGGAAAACACCATCACTGCTTTTACATCCATATCGAACGCCATTTCAGCTGCTCCTTTTGCTATCGCTTCCGTAGGCTGCAGTTCATAATCATCTTTCTCGATCGCATAGGGGTAAAGGCCGGAACCTTCAGTAGTAGCTGCGATCCTCTCCATTATGTTCACAGCTTTTACAGGATATTTCCCGACAGCAGTTTCACCTGAGAGCATTACACAATCAGATCCGTCAAGGATAGCATTTGAAACATCTGAAGCCTCGGCACGGGTTGGTCTCGGACTTTCTATCATAGATTCGAGCATTTGAGTAGCTGTGATCACAAGCTTGTTCTCCCTGTTGGCCAGGATGATAAGCTCCTTTTGGATTATTGGAACCTTTTCCGGAAGAACTTCTACGCCAAGATCACCTCTCGCGATCATTATCCCGTCAAAAACATCGATGATCTCGAATATATTATCAAGTGCCTGAGGCCTCTCGATCTTAGCAATAACAGGTATATCTGCTGAATACTTTTTCAACATCTTTCTTACAGGGACTATGCTTTCCGGTGAATCTACAAAGCTCATGGCAATGATATCCACCGCTTGTCCAATACTGAATTTCAGATCTTTCCTGTCCTTTTTAGTAAAAACCGGGATTGACAGTCCCGAGGCTGGCAGATTTATCCCTTTCTTTGATCTTACAGCACCGGGAGTAACCACTTTGCAATCGACCGAATTACTTTTTACTTCAATCACTTTCAATTCTATATTCCCGTCATCAATGAGGACCGGATCCCCTTTCTTCACTATCTCAGGGAACAGGGTAAAATCTGTGTAGATTGTCCCCTTCCCTTTGCTTGTCCCTATCGAAACAATCTTATTCTTTTTCAATTCAACCGGTTCAGCCAGCTCACCCACCCTTATCTTAGGGCCACTGAGATCGGCAAGAATTGCTGCAGGGATTCCGCTGTTTTTCGATGCTTCCCTTATATTTTCAATTGATCTTTTATGAGTTTCATGGTCACCATGGGAAAAATTCAGACGGGCAACCGACATACCTCCATTCAGCATCTTTTCCAGGATATCAACGCTATCAGAGGAGGGGCCTACTGTACAAATTATCTTTGTGAATTTTGTTTTAGCCTGTGTTTTCATATTTTTCTCCTCCAGAAGATAAGTTCAACCCGATTTTATCTGAAAAATATAATTAGTCAATATTGAGTCAGGTAGATATGGCAGCTTAAAAAATATATAATATAGTTTGATGGATATGAGAAAAAAAGTTGAGGAGGTCTCAGCAAAGCTGCTGAAATACCAATACCACTATTATGTCCTTGCCGATCCTATTGTCTCCGACAATGAATATGACAGGATCTTCGACCAGCTACTTGATCTTGAGAAAAAACATCCTGAACTTTCAATGAAAAATTCTCCCACAAAGAGGGTGGGGTCAGATCTCAACAACACTTTTGCAGAAATGGAACATTCCGTTTCTGTTCTCAGTCTTGATAGAGAGTACACAGGTGAAGGGATAGCAAAGTGGGTAGATAAGATCTCTGCCGCCGGCAATATGAAAGCAGAGTATGTGGTTGAAGAGAAACTCGATGGTGCATCTATCGTCCTCTACTATAAAAAAGGTATCCTCGAAACCGCTCTGACCAGAGGTGATGGTATCAGAGGAAATGTAGTGACAGAGAATGTAAGAACCATAGGGCAGATCCCCCTTGTCTTACCGGAAAAAATTGATATAGCAGTCAGGGGTGAAATATTTATAAAGAAAAGTGAATTTGAAAAATTCAACAAAAAATTTGAAAACAAATATTCCAATCCGAGAAATCTGGCCGCTGGTTCATTAAGGAATCTGAAATCATCTACCGTGGCAGATGTGCCACTCAATATGTTTGCTTACGAGGGATATTATAAGGGTGGAAAAGGACATGTTGAGATTTTATCCGACCTGAGAACCTTTAATTTCCCCGTGAATAAAAACCTCGGCCTATTTTCAGGAGATCAAAGTTTCCTTGCCATAATAAAAAATAAACTCCCGGGGATCAATACAGGACCTGTAGATAAGATCTTTGATTATATCAAGGCTCAGACGAAAAAGAGAGAAAACCTCGACTATGAGATCGACGGACTTGTGATCAAGGTGAACGGGATTGACCTGAGAGAAGATCTGGGAGAAACATCACATCATCCGAGATGGGCAATTGCGTACAAATTCGATTCCCCTGCTGCCGAAACAAAATTAGAGGATGTAGTTATCCAGATCGGCAGGAACGGGAGAGTAAGCCCTGTCGCTATCCTCTCTCCCGTGCAGATCGCAGGAAGCATTGTCGCAAGAGCGACATTACATAACCAGGAGTATATAGATATTCTGGAATTGGGGATCGGGGATAAAGTCTCAATTTCGAAACGAGGGGATATAATCCCTGCGGTGGAGAAGGTGATAGAGAAAGATCTCGACAACCCCTCCATCTATAAGATAAGACCCGATTGCCCTTTCTGCGGAACACTATTTGTCAAAGACGGGGCACACCATTTTTGCAGGAATGAGGAGTGTCCGGAAAGGATCAGGCGAGCAATAGTGTTCTTTGTAGCAAAGGGTCAGATGGATATAGATACTCTCGGAGAAAAGACCATAGAATTTCTTCTGAAAAAAGGATTTATAAAATGCATACCCGATATTTATTCTTTTGATTACAGCAAACTTCTTGGAGAGGAAGGATTCAAAGAGAAGAAGATAGATAACATAAGAAACAGTATTGAAGAGAGCAAGGGGAATAGTTTTGCAACAGTTTTTACTTCTCTCGGATTTGCCGGAATAGGGAAAGTAGCCGTAGCAGATCTTATAAAATATGGATTTGATTCTTTTGAAAAGATCAGGGAAACTACCGAGACAGGAAATATTGAAGCATTTTCAGACATCCCGGGATTCGGAGATATAACAGCCCGCTTTCTGATAGAACATTTTTCAGATAAAGATAACTTAAAACTCATAGACGATCTGGCTAATGCAGGGTTAAAAGTTAAAGCGGATAAGAAAGAAGGTCCGGAAATAGAACAGATATTCACCGGGGAAACCTGGGTGATCACCGGAAGTTTTGAAAATTTTAACCCCAGAGCCATAGCAGCAGAAGAAATAGAGAAGAGGGGTGGAAAAGTAACGAACACAATAACCTCAAAAACAACTTATCTTCTGGCAGGGGAAAATGCCGGGTCGAAGCTGGATAAAGCAAAAAAACTCAAAATAAAAATAATTAATGAAAAAGAATTTACCAAAATGCTCATTTAGTGTTATGATTCGTCCTTGATATTTTTTTGTTCAACGTTTAACAAAACAAAAAAAATAAATAAAATTTACAATGAAAAATAATTTGTTTAATACTTCAACTCCAACCTTCAGCAAGACCTGGAAAGAGATAAAATGAAACTCTGGAAATATATATTCATATTTATACTTGCCGTAATAGTTATTTATTGTTTCAGCGGTACAAAGGACACTTTTACATTATGTCTCGGCGATAGCATCACAGATAGTGAGTGGGGGAATTATCCGACTCACCTGAACAAGTTATTCGTAAAGAG
>DBOL01000071.1 GCA_002299555.1 Candidatus Aminicenantes bacterium UBA647 | reverse complement strand
TGAAAGAGAGGCTCCGTTAAGAACCTCTCGGACAATGTCTTTATTGCATTTCTTCAAGTACCGGAAGGTAGATTTTAAACGTTCCGCTTTTTCCTGAAAATTTATTATCTGAAGTTTTAACTTCAACGAAAATATTATAATTATTGTAGATATTTGGGGGAGTCCAGGACGAAACCCCGGTGTTCTTTACATTGGTCCCATTAATTGTGACTTGGTTTGTGCTGCCGATGTAGTATATGTGAACCAAGACGAATTCATAATTTCCAAAGCTTTTATCCCAGGTGATCGATATAGGTTTGTTTACCTCATATGATCCGTTTTTTGCAGGATTTAAGACAGTGATCTTTTGTTGAATAATCTGATAATTCCCGATTGGTCTTGTTGATAGCTTCGGTATGGCTTTAACTATGCCCATTTTTTTCTTCACATGAAAAACACCTGAATCGTCCCAATGAGCATTATCGATAGTTTTAACTCTAATGACATAATCGCCATAGTTAGTATTATCGATTACATTCTGTTTCCATAGGAATTGCCCTGTTGTTCCTGATGTAATAGTATTTGTTGAATCTGTAATACCATAGATCTTGTTTGTTCCGGTTTTATCGTACAACCTGATCTTCACCTTGCTGTTTACCTGTCCTGCTACCGTCCATTTGATCATATAACCGGTGGTATTTCCTTTGTAGACAATAACGCCACTTCCCGGTTTATCTATCTGGATCCCTGCTGCCTGTACTGCAATTACCATTAAGGTCAATATTATGAACGTTAACAATTTCTTCATTTCTTCTCCTGTTTCTCAACTACTATTCTAACTTGAGCTAGTTATTATAAGTAAAGTTTATTGAATCTTTATACCATCCGAACACAAGGTTCTTCCGTTTGAAACAGCATAGGTATCATGATGAGACAGCCTTACGAAGTAAGATGGCGTCGACCACCAAACCCATGCAGGTGAAAATGATAAGAGAAAGTAAACATGTATACTTATTCATGTTATTCTCCTGTTAATCCGAAAAAACTAAACCTTCTTGGCAGTTTCCCCTTTTTACCAGACCGATTCCAGTGTTGATCCGGTCCTACCGTTTGAACAGATATAATGTGTTACAGCATATTTAGTACCGAAGGCGGTTATCACTTTTATTGACCCTTCTACATAGTTGTTCTTCTCATTCTCTTCCTTAACTGCATTCTCACTGTCGATCGTCAATCGGATTGCCTTGTTCCCGACCGTGAACCATTTTTTGCTTCTCGATGTTTCAAATACTTCACCCGGATTCAGCGCCGGGACATTAATTTTTGCAGTCCCATGGCTTTTCATGTAGAAATTGAGCTTACATGGAGTTGATCTTACCGTTCCGATGTTCTTGACATATGCTTTTATGGTCTCATTCGTGGCGAGTGTGGGCCTTGTACTGTCCCTAAAACAGGTCACCAGGTCTGGCCCCTTCACGATCATTCTATACTTTGCATAGTTATTTGCTCTTTTGCTGTCTCCGATATTGTTTGCATGATCAACATCGGCGGCGAAGGCGATGTATCCGACCCCTTCCGGAGTTACCTGTTTGGTTTTATAACGAAACCTTCCCGGTTTAATGGGCTTTATTACCCAAGTGTCAGTATTCGTCTGACCCATGAACACTCTCATGGTTGTCTCTTTTGAAGTTCCTCTACCGATATTATCAACTTTGAATTCCATCAGCGTTTTCTTGTTAATTTCAGTTGTCGGTCCGGTAACAGGAATAATTGATATCTTCAGGTCCGGAGTCAGGATAAATGTTCCCTGGAGTTCTCTTGGCCTGAATGTGGTGATTATAGTGTTTGCAATAGTGAAAATTCCACTTTCAGCAAACTCCTGGTTATCCAGGGTTTTTACCCTTATAATATACTGGCCTGGTGATATATTTGCAGGAATGACCCAGCTGAATAAACCGTCATTAAGAGTATCATCTGAAATATTTGCAATCTTTGTGATCCCTGATGTGTCATACAGTCTGATCTTAACATTCGAATGATCTTTTGGAGTTTCATGCCACTGAATGATAATAGGGCCTGTGGGGTCATTAATCCACCATGAAGATCCGGCAGTTGGTGATGTAACATTTATTACCCCTGCACTTAAGATCCCGGACACAAAAAACATTGCTACCAAAACACAAAATAATTTTTTCATTTTTTCCTCCCCTTAACCTCTTTTTATTATAAAAACTATCTGACTTCGAACCACGTTCCTCTTGCAACGATCAGGCTTGGACATCTGACCGATTTCACAACTATCCTGTAATTTCTGTCGGTAGGGAATGGGTCAAGCCCGTGAGCCGGCGGAATTCTCCAGCTCAGGCTTTTATCATGTGTATTAGTGAATAGAGTCTCATATTCCGCAAATGTACCTCTCTCCATCTGTTGTTCAAGGATAACATTCACATTACCGTGAAATCCGGGAGAGTTGTTCCATCGGATGCTGAGAGTATCCCCTGACCTTTTTCTTCCACTTCCCGGAGAAGTGACTTCCAGTGTCGGTGCTATTATCTGAAAGGAGTTGCTCTCGCCTGTGACAGATCCGTCTTCAGCTGAAACAACAACCTTATAGTTTTCCCTGCTTATAACTGTCCCGGCCCGCTCCAGTGCTCCGACATACCAGAGAAAGGAGCTTGGAGTTGCAGGGATACCTGACCTGATCAATTGTTCACCCCCTCTTCCGTCCGCTCTTACAAGATAGACATTTACATTTCCTTCAACTCCTCCGGCTATCCATCTTATTAATTGCCCGTTTGTGACTGTCAGTGCGTTACCTCGAGGTGCTGTAACTTCTATATTCAGATCAGATGAGATCGAAAAATTCCTGTCACTGCTGTCATTTGATCTAGGGAAATCTCCTTTCTCGATCCTGACGGAATAATCTGAGCCGGGAGCCAGATTTGATGGTACGATCCAGGGCCAGATGTATCCTCCACTTGAAGGGACAGGGTAGAGTCTGTCAGGTCCGTACACTTTTACGGTCCTTCCATTTTTCAGAATTTTTATCTTAGGTGGATTGAATCCCTCCACACACTCCCATTTTATCTCTACTCTACTGCCTCTGGATAGTGTTTCACCGCCGTTGGGGTAAATTACTCTAACGACTGGCTGAGAACTTTCCGGCATTACTCTCCGTTGTTCAACAACTGTGTTCTCGGGAAGAGGTATTGATCGTGGCTCCTCTGTTGAAGCTGCTATGATATCAATTATTCCACTGTCATCGGAAAATGCATTGTCAACTGTTTTTACTCTGACAGTATATTCTCCCGGAGAAACTGTACCGGGGACGATCCGATAAAAATACGTACCGTCATTTTCAGTTCTATCCGAAATATCAAGGATCTTTACCGCACCTCTTCTGTCATACAGCCTGATCTTCACATACGCATTCATATCTCCAACTATTGTCCATATGATCTCGTAGCCGGTTCCTATGGTCCACTCATTTCCTGCGACAGGTGAAGTAATAGTTATAGATTGTCCATTAACAAACAATATGGACAAACAAAACACAATCGTAAACATTAATGTTCTCTTCATTTTCACTCTCCATTTTGTAATAGTCTAATACTAATATATATTTTTATGCATAAAAATCTCACTTTCATGGTCATAAAATTATTTCAACAATATTTTTTCCTTCGATTATGCAGAAAAAACAGTTATACTTTCAGATGGTGGAAAAAAAAATTGCAGGTTACATGTTTGCATTCCTCTCTGCCATTTCTATCTCCCTTGTTTATATAACTTCAAAAATAATCCAGGCTACAATGGCTACAAATATCTTTCTTTTCTGGTGGTTCGGACTTGCAAGTATATGGAGTGTAGTTCTCCTGGTTGTAAAAAGGAAAGATATTATCTGCTATATTGGTAAACTTAAAGAATTCAAGTTTTTTTTCATCTATTTTGTTATGTCTGAAGCTTTTGCGGCATTCACTTTTTTTTATGTGATAAAACAGATTAACCCTGCGGTTGTCTCTTTTATAGGCAGCATAACGCCCCTTGTTGTTGCTGTGATCGCCTATTTTTATATCGATGAGAAGCTCTCACCAAGCGAAATATCAGGAGGATTTATCTCTGTTTGTGGAGTTGTACTTATTACCTATGTATCTCCTGATATCGGTATCAAATATACACTTTTGGTCTTATTGACAGTGCTTATTTATTCATTCAACAATGTACTTATAAAAAAAAAGACTGAAGATGTTCCTCCGCTCCTGATAACACTGGTCCGGATATTTTTTCTTTTCCTAACCTATCTTGTATATAACCTGTTTGTCGGAGGTTTGAGGCTTCCTGAACAGAATGAATTTGTTTATCTCATTGCCGGATCTCTTTTAGGGCCTATCTTCGGGATGTTCTTCCTTTTTACAGCACTTAAATATATAAAATCGACCCAGGTGTCGTTCATAAAGAACAGCCAGCCATTCCTTGTAGTTATATTCTCCTATATTTTTCTTGGAACGGGAGTAACTATTTCACAACTTGGAGCAGGTTCTCTTATCATCATCGGAATAAGTTTTATGATCAGTGACAGACGCCTCAGGTTCAGAACCATCCTTAACAGATTCATAAAAAATTAAATCAGAGGCACAAAACATAATTCAAGAAGTTGGGACGTTGAGTAGTTGAGAGGATGAATCAACTCATCTTCCCACCCTCTGATCCTATCATCTTCTGTTTTCAAACTGTCCATATTGTTGATTTATAGGGGAAGTCGTTGTAAAATTGGGTGAATGGAAAAACGGACTGCAATAATCCACGACTGGCTGAACGGTATGCGCGGAGGTGAAAAAGTCCTTGAAGAATTACTGACTATTTTTCCTGATGCGGATATTTTCACTCTGTTTTTAGAAGAGGATAAGATATCTGAAAAGATAAAAGGGCATAAGATCAGAACATCTTTACTAAATAACTCAGGGATGATAAAAAAAAGGTATCGGTATTTTCTTCCCCTCTTCCCTAAATTTATTGAAGATTTTGATCTCGAAGGGTATGATCTTGTTGTAAGTAGTTCTCATTGTGTGGCAAAAGGTATTATCCCTTATCCATTCTCAAAGCATATAAGTTATATTCATTCACCCATGAGATATGCATGGGACCAGTATTATTCATATTTTGGTGAGCTGAAGGGATTAAGGAAGAGATTTATCAGGAGCAGGATCTCAGAGTTAAGAAAATGGGATGTCTCAAGCAGTGAAAGGGTTGATCATTTCATTGCGAATTCAAATTTTGTCAAGGAGAGGATACGGAGATATTACAGAAGAGATTCTGAGGTTATCCATCCTCCTGTTGATACGGAATATTTTACTCCCGGAGATAAAAAAAAAGGTGAACATTTCCTGACGGTCTCAGCGCTTGTTCCCTACAAGAGGGTTGATACACTTGTAAAAGCTTTCAGCCGGACAGGTGATAAACTGATCGTTGTAGGGAAAGGACCTGAAGAGAAAAGGTTGAAAAAAATAGCAGGAAATAACATCGAGTTCAAAAAAGACCTTGAAAATGAAAATCTTCGGGAACTTTACAGGAGCAGCCGTGCATTTGTTTATGCAGGAATTGAAGATTTTGGAATAACATTTGCAGAGGCACATAGTTGTGGGATCCCGGTAATTTCTTATAATAATGGAGGAGTTACAGATATTGTGAACAGTGATAATGGTATCCTGTACGACACAGGAGAGTCAGAAGGATTGTTGAATGCTGTTGAGGAACTAAAAGGTAAAAATTTCGACAGAGACAAAATAAGAGAAAGCGCACTCCGTTTTTCCTCTGCCAACTTCCGTAAAAAAATATCTGCTTTTATTAAAAAACTATCATGATAAAGAAGAGACGAGAACAACTTACTTATTTTTATCTTCTGAGCGATATACTTGCTATTGTTGCAAGTTTTGCTCTCACTTTTTTCCTCAGGTTTTATTCAGGGTTCATAAGCGTTCCCAAGGGTGTTCCGCATTACGGGAAATATTTTCTGGTTCTCCCGTTTCTTATTGTAGTTCAGGTCTTTTATTTTTCTTATATGGGATATTACAGAATAAAACTGAGACGAAACCGTCTCGATGATCTTTTTCTTGTTTTTTTTAATACAGTTCTTTCTGCAATTGTGATCCTGTTACTTTTCAGTTATCTGAGAAGTTATGAACATGTTGATTTCCAGGTATCACATATTTTCCTCATTCTTTATATACCTTTTTCCGTGTTGATCATATTTGGTTTTCGTCTTGCTGTATTTTCCGCTTTTAAAAAAACTTTTTTGAAGAATAATGGTATATCCAGAGTTCTTATTGCCGGTACGGGGGATATTGCAAAGATGATGGGGGGGAATCTTGCCAGATATAATCATTTTGGCATTGATGTTGTCGGATACCTCTCTGATGACGGGACAGGTGAGATGGTTCTCGGAAAATACAGTGATGTTAAAAAAGTAGTAAAAGAACATGGAATTACTGATATTTTTATTGCATTATCTATGAAAAATTTCTCAACTATCACAAAGCTGATAGAGGAGGGGAATAATCTTCTGATAGATGTAAAGCTTGTTCCTGATATTGTTCATATGTCCTCTCTCGGATCAGGGATGGAACATATAGAAGGGCTTCCTGTCATCAATCTTGGTGATATCCGACTGAATGGCTGGCGGCTTTTTCTAAAGAACAGTTTCGATCTGATCTTCGGTTTGGTAGCATTAATTATTGCGATCATCCCCATGATAGGTATTAGCATCCTTATAAAAATTTCATCAAAAGGGCCTGTACTTTACACGCAGTCAAGGGTTGGAGTGTCAGGAAAGGTTTTTAATATTATTAAGTTCCGAACGATGATCCAGGATGCCGAAAAAAATACCGGAGCGATCTGGTCACCTCCTGATGACAATAGGGTCACAAAGATCGGAAAGGTCCTGAGAAAATTTTCACTTGATGAACTTCCTCAATTGATAAATGTTATTAAAGGTGAAATGTCTCTGATAGGCCCGAGGCCGGAGCGGCCTGAACTGGTTGAAAAATTCAAAGATGAGATCCCGAAATATATGCTGAGGCATACGGTAAAACCGGGAATGACAGGTTGGGCACAGGTGCATGGGTTGCGGGGGAATACTCCTTTGAACAAAAGGATCGAGTTTGACATTTTTTATATACAGAACTGGTCAATGAAGATAGATTTTGAAATACTCTGGAGAACTGTTCTCAAGTTCCAGTTCATTGATGTCAACAGCTGAAGAACATGAGTAATAATTTCAGTGGAATAGAGATATCTGAAAAGTTTCATCCATTTCTGGAAAATCTGAGTGAACAGGCAAAAGATCCGGAGAGGATCCCGTTTGTAGGGAGGGAGGAGGAACTTGAAGCGGCAATGGAGACCCTTCTCAGAAAGCTGAAGAGCAATCTCCTCCTTGTAGGGAAGCCAGGTGTGGGAAAAACTGCATTAATAACCGAACTCGCTGCCAGAATAAACTCCGGAGATGTCCATCCATCTCTAAAAAATAAAGTGATCTTTGAATTATCGATGAACCGCTTTTTCTATAAAGGTGGAAGTGGAGATCGTCTTGTAGAAGAGTTCGAAGAATTATTCAGTGAATTAATATTGAACAGAGATAAGATCATATTATTTCTGAATGAGATGGAGATCGAATCAATTGCAGGAAGGAAAGGATCCGGAAACTCCTCAGGAATAAGAAATCTTCTGAAGTCCTATTTTATTAACAGGGAGATGAAATTAATTGGAGCCACAACTCCCGATTATTATTATCGTTTTATGAAAAGTGACGATTTCCTTTCTATGAACTTTTCAATAGTATCTCTTGAGGAACCGGAGCAGAATGATGTACTTGATATTTTGTCCGGAATATCAAAATATTTTGAAGGTTACTATTCACTTAAAATAAATAGTAAGGTACTTAAGGAGATATTTGAATTGTCCCGGCGGTTTGTACCGAACAGATATTTCCCGGGTAAAGGTGTTGAACTTCTTGACTCATCATGCTCGAAAGCATCGGTAAAAGGTGAAAAGGAATTAAAGGTCGGGCACATATATAAAAGTATCTCCGATATCACAAAACTTCCGCCTGAGATCATAAAACTGGATCCGATTAAACATGCATCGGGAATCCTTTCATATCTTAAAAAACAGGTGGTAAATCAGAGTCCTGCCCTCGAAGAGGTTGCCAGGATAATTAAATTATCAAGGTTTGAGGCGGAAAAAGCAGGGAAAAAAGCTGAAGGGATATTCCTTTTCCTCGGACCTCCAGGAGTAGGAAAAAGTTACATTGCAAGAAAAATTGCTGAATACCTGTTCGGAAGTAAGAAAAAACTGAGGGTGATAGATCTTTCTGAATATAAAAAATCTGAAGATGTAAAAAAACTCATATCAGGCCGTGATAGTGAAATGGGACAATTGACAAAAGAGTTTGAACTTCACCCTTTTTCGGTCATCTATTTTGAGAATATTGATCAAACTCATAATTCGACACTTACATTTTTAAGAGATATTCTCAGGAAAGGCGAGATCATTGATGCTTCAGGAAAGAAATATTGTATCTCCAATAAAATATTCATCTTCAGCCTGACCAGGATCGGAAGTGAGGTTTCGAAAAGTCAGATCGGGTTTGTGAAAGGTAATGAGATCTTAAGCAGGTTGATAATTCCTCCCAAGATCATTAATGTCCTGGATTGGGTTGATGAGATCATTGAATTTGCTCCTCTGGGAAAGGAAAGTCTTGAAAAGATCGCGATCAAAGAGATGGAAGATATAGCCGGAGAAATTAAGGAGAAATTTCAGAAAATACTGGTGTTTGAAAAAAAAATATCAAAGATCCTGTCTGAAGAAGCTGCAATGCAGGGTGGGTCTGCACATATGATCGTGGAGTTTGTGGAAAAGGAGATCAGATCATCAGTAATTGACTATGTCACAGGGAAAAACTCTAAGTCAGAGAAGATATATATAAAATTCAAAAAGAACAAGATCGAAATTTCGGAGAGTAGCAAAAAATGAAAAGAAATATTAAAGCCGTGGTTCTGGCTGCCGGCAAATCTAAGCGGATGAAATCTGACAGGTCTAAAGTGGTTCACAAGATCCTCGGAAAAGAGATCATAAACTATATTCTGGATGCTCTCTCTGAAACAGGGATAAAAGATGAAGATATTATTATTATTGTGGGGGAGAACAGAAAAGAGGTAGAGGCGGTAGTAGAAAGGGATGTGAAATATGCAGTTCAGAAGGATCAATTGGGCACTGCTCATGCCCTGATATCCGCAGAGGATCACCTTCATGATTTTGATGGGGATCTCCTGGTGACCGTTGGTGATAACCCGTATATTACATCGGTTGAATTTAAGGAGATGATCAGTTATAACAGCGAAAATGGACTTAAATGTACATTGTTATCTGCATTGTTTCCATCAGACCCACCGCCCTATGGCCGGATAATTAGAGATGTTGACGGTAAAGTTGGTGCTATAATTGAAGCTCCTGATGCAGATGAGGAGCAGATAAAGATCAGAGAAGTGAATGCAGGGATCTATGTATTTGATAACATGACGGTTTTCCCTCTTCTAAAGGATATAAGCAGCAATAACGAGAAGAAAGAGTTTTATCTTACTGATATCGTATCCATTCTGAAGGATGAAGGATATTTACCGGATGCGGTGATAACCAGGAACTATTTTGCCGCGATAGGAATAAACAACAGAACGGAACTTGCCGAAGCTCAGGCAAAGTTCAACAAAGATAATATTAGAGATCTGTCTGAAAGATCCGGGATAACAATACTTCAGCCTGAAACGGTTACAATTGAGTGTGGGGTTGAGATCGGGAGAGATACGATCATCTTTCCCTCGACCTATATCGGTTCGGGTACAAAGATCGGGAAAGATTGCAGGATAGGGCCTTTTACATATCTCCGGAATATAGTTGTTGGTGATGGAGAAGAAATATCTCATCAAAAGTTGACCGGGTAGATATTCATGCGGATCATCAGTAACTCTCCGGGCAGAATTTGCCTCTTCGGCGAACATCAGGATTATATGGCCTTGTCTGTTATCAGTGCTGCCATCAACCTTACGATCAACATAACAGGTACGATCAGTGATGGTGATGATATCCACATTTCTCTTCCTGATATCGGAAAGAGTTTGAGGTTTGATCAGGAAAATATTGTATATGAGGGAAAAAGAGATTATATCAGAAGTGCAGTTAAAGTACTTAAAGAGATGGGACTGCTCGGGAAAATTCAGGTTGAAGCGGTACTTAAAGGGAATATTCCAAGAAGAGCGGGGACATCCTCTTCTTCTGCACTTTCAGTTGCATGGATCGGATTTTTGTTGGCATCCCGTTTTGCTCCTGATGAAATAGATTCTATGAAGAAGCAGGTCGCAGAGGCAGCATACATGGCTGAAGTGGAAGAGTTCGGTGAGAGTGGCGGAAGACAGGATCAGTATGCTTCAGCATTCGGAGGAGTAAACTATTTCACTTTTTTCAATGAAATAGCGGTGGAGAAACTCAATCCGGATCTAGGTGGGTTTGTGCTGGGTGACTCAAAGCAGCAAAAGGACACGCAAAAAACTCTTCGGAGAATAAGGGATGGCCAGGAAGCGGGTCTTAATGAGTTGTCAACATTCTATAAGTTCGGAAGTAATAAGGATATTGAACCTGATATCGCATCAGGATATTACAGCAGGATCAGTAACTCTGCGAGGCCTTATCTGGAAGCTGTAATTGAGAACTTTGATATAACAAAGAGAGCGTTATTGGAAATGAAAAAAGAAAAGATCGATAATAATAAGATCGCATCCCTCATGAACAGGCATCACTCAATTCTGAGGGATAAACTTAGTATCTCTACAGAAAAGATCGAAGATATGATAGATGGGTCACTCAAGGTCGGAGCACTTTCGGCAAAGATAAATGGTTCCGGAGAGGGTGGCTGTATGTTCGCTTATTGTCCGGGGAAAGAAAATGAGGTGTCGGCTGCAATACTTGAAGCCGGTGGAACTCCTCATATTATCAGTGTTGGTAAAGGGCTTGAAGTAAAACATTCAACTTGAGGAAGGCAGATATATGAGAATTGAAAATGTAAAAGTTGAAGATCTGATCCGCACGGATGAATTTGCCATATCATTTCCTCCGGATCCGGAACTTCACGAAGTGTTTCTGAAGAATTTTCCAGGAATTTCACCAATAATAACAGATCAGGAACTGAACATTATTTCCGGACATGACTCTTATGATTTCATCAGAGACAGTGGCAGTGAATATTGTGAAGTCCTTGTTGTCTCACTCGAAAAAAAAGAATCACTTTTCCTGGCTTACAATTCAAGAGCAGTTTTAAAACCTCTGTCAATTTATGAAAAGCTCATTTTTCTTAAAAATATCATTAAATATTCAGAAATTTCAGAAATATACAGGAGGACAGGTATTGGTATCAGGATTGATGAACAACTCATTTCAAAGATACCTGAACTCACCATGGAGAGTTTTCGGGAAATCCTTTCTGATGATGAAATATCGTTGAGAACAGCCGTCAGATTGTGTTCTTTCAGGGAAGAGGACCGGCAATTGATGATAGTCCTCTTTTCAAAAGTGAGGTTTTCAAACAGTAATGAACAAAAACTACTGGATATTATCATGGATATATGTTTCAGAGACAAGACAAGCGTCGGTGAGGTTTTGCATAAGATAAATTTACATAAATTATATGATGATGAAAATCCGGGATCAGAGATATTATCAGCCCTTTCAAGATTGAGGTATCCTGCTTTTACAGCCCAGGAAAAGGAGTGGACAGATGAGGTCGGAAAGATCAAGTTACCTTACAATTATTCTATTCACCATTACCCTTTCTTTGAGAAGAGAGGGATCGAGCTGAAGCTTTTTCTTGATTCCCTTGAAAAGATCCGGGAGATCTCAAGTAAATTAAAAGAGTGAACTATCTTAAGATTTTCAGCTCGATCTATTGCCCCTTCAGGGGATATGGGCTATAATGCCGTTTATTTATTAACGAATAATTCAACGGAGAAAAACAACAATGGAAAAAGGTGAAAGTGTGAAAACCGTAAGTAAAGATACTTCACTTAGAAGTGATTTTTCATATCCCGGATATGAGGAATGGAAAGAGGCAGCCACCAGTTCTCTTAAAGGCAAAGATTTTAAAAGGTCTCTACAAACGGATACTTACGAAGGAATAACCCTTGATCCCATCTATACGGAGAAGGATCTTGAGGGACTGAATATAGATTCACTCCCCGGGAGAACGAATTTTCTCAGAGGACAGACCGTTATTGGAAATCTTGGTAAAGCTTGGGATGTCTGCCAGAGAATGGGGGCGGGTATTCCAAAAGAATTCAACACTGAATTAACTTCAGCGCTTTCGTCAGGTCAGGATACGATCTTTTTATCTCCCGACGAAGCAACCTCTGCTGGAATTGACCCGGAGGATTCATCTAAAGGGAAGGTTGGGGTTACCGGTCTATCGCTTGTAATTAATAATGATATAAATGATTCACTGAAAAATATTGATATAACAAAATATCCTGTGGTTTTTGATACTAATGTTTCCGGAATGGAACTTCTTATGCTGTTTAATTTCCACATGAATAATGAGGAGTTTGATAAACATAAGATCGAAGGAGCGATGAATTTTGACCCGCTGGGAATATTATCAGAGAGAGGTGAATTGGATTCTTCACCTGAACACTATTATAAAAAGATGGCTCTGATGATCAAGTGGGCGAAAAAGAATTGTACAAATATGAGAATTGCAGGGGTTTCCACACTCTCATATCATAACGCAGGAGCTTCAGCGGTTCAGGAGCTTGCAATTGCGTTATCCACGGGAGTCGAATACATCGATGCAATGAGCTTGCAGGGTATTTCTCCTGAAGAATTTGGAGGGAAGATATCTTTCCGGTTTGGGATAGGATCAAACTTCTTCATGGAGATCGCTAAGTTCAGGGCAGGAAGGGTTATTTGGAACAGGATATTAAAGGAGTATGGTGTTCCTGAAGAGAATCGGGATTTTCATATTCATGCAGAAACATCTATGTTCAATCAGTCAGGGCTGGATCTATATGTTAATATGCTCAGGGTTACGACCGAGGCCTTTTCAGCAATTGCCGGTGGAGCTGAACGGTTGACGACAAACCCGTTCGACAGAGTCCTGAATGAACCATCCCCTTTTTCAAGAAGGGTTGCACGTAATGTCCAGACAATATTAAAAGAGGAGTCACATTTAAAAAGGATGATCGACCCTTCAGGCGGATCATATTATGTCGAGAAATTGACATCGGATATGGTTGAGAAATCATGGAAGTTCTTCCTGGATATTGAGAAGGAAGGAGGAGTGCAAAAAGCACTTGGAAACGGGTTTCTCCGTAAGGCAATTGGTGAGGGGAGGGATAAACTCGAAATGTCAATGTCGACGAGGAAGAATATCCTGGTCGGAACAAATAGCTATGGAAATCCTGATGAGAAGTTTGAACATAATGAGGGTGCTGATCCATTCACGATTTTTTCCCGGAGGGGAAAAGAGATCGAAGATTTCAAGGATCTTTCAAAGGTAGAAAGGGATGGAATTGATAAGTGCAGGTTAAGTGATCTGTTTGAAACAGGAAACCCTGAAGTGATTGATGAAGGTACTGAAATGTTCAAAAAAGGGGCAACCATAGGTGAGATAACGTCGCTTCTTAAAGGTGACGCCGAACTATTTACGATACATGGGAACACACTGGAAATTTCCAGATTATCTGAAACAATGGAAAAGTTGAGAACAAAGGTTGGCAGAATAAAAGAAACCCTCAAATTGACTATTGCAGTAAATGAACCTTTTTTGAAAATAAAACCAAGAGGTGATTTTTCGAAATCATTTTTTGAAACAGGCGGGTTCAACAGCAGTATGATAAGGCTTGAAGGTCCGGCAGACGGGAAGATAAGGAAGATCCTTGATCAGGAGAACCGGCTTGTTGTTCTTTGTGCGGCGGATACAGATTATCCTGAATTAGTATCATCTATTGTACCGGTGATGAAACGTGAAAGAGAAGATCTGATAATAGTGCTTGCTGGTGATCCCGGGGAGAATAAGGGGAAATATTTAAAAGATGGTGTGGACTTCTTTGTTCACCGTGGAAGTGATCTGCCTGGAATAATTTCCGGCATACTTAAAATGTCAGGAGTTGATAATGGATAAAAGGCCGGATTTTAACAGAATTGATATAAATGACCTGAAAATAAAAAATAGTCCTATCGCCGAATGGGAAAAAGAAGTTCTAAAAGACGGGAAAGTTGGTGATGGAGATCTATTGTGGGAAACATTGGAGAAAATCGATGTAAAGCCTTTCTATCGCCCTGAGGATATTTCAGGAATGGAACACGTGGGGTTTACTGCAGGGATACCTCCTTTTCTCAGAGGCCCTTATGCAACAATGTATCTTCAAAGGCCATGGACGGTGAGGCAGTATGCGGGATTTTCCACTGCGGAAGAGAGTAATGCTTTCTACAGGAGGAATCTTTCTGCCGGGCAGATGGGACTTTCGATAGCCTTCGATCTTGCCACGCATAGAGGATATGATTCTGATCATGACAGGGTTGTTGGTGATGTAGGGAAAGCAGGGGTTGCAATTGACTCGATAGAAGATATGAAGATCCTTTTCTCAGGGATACCACTGGACAGAATGTCTGTGTCGATGACCATGAACGGTGCGGTATTGCCTGTTATGGCATTCTATATTGCTGCCGCTGAGGAGGAGGGTGTCTCCCCGGATCTTCTTGCAGGAACGATTCAGAACGATATCCTGAAGGAATATATGGTGAGGAACACTTATATTTATCCTCCTGAAACATCAATGAGAATAATTGCAGATATTTTTAAGTATACATCTCAGAATATGCCGAAGTTCAATAGTATAAGTATTTCGGGATACCATATGCAGGAGGCGGGAGCAACGGCCGACCTTGAGATGGCTTATACCCTGGCGGACGGTCTTGAATATGTGAGGACCGGTATCAATGCCGGGATAGAGATCGACAAATTTGCCCCGAGGCTCTCTTTTTTCTGGGGTTCAGGAATGAACTATTTTATGGAAATTGCCAAGATGAGAGCGGCCAGAGTGATCTGGGCAAAGATAATAAAACAATTTAATCCGCAGAATCCTAAATCGATGGCGTTGAGGGCTCATACTCAAACTTCAGGATGGAGCCTTACCGAACAGGACCCTTATAATAATGTCACCAGAACATGTATGGAGGCAATGGCCGCAACGATGGGGCATACACAGTCACTCCACACAAACTCTCTCGATGAAGCTATAGCTCTCCCTACGGATTTTTCTGCAAGGATCGCCAGGAACACACAATTGTATCTTCAGGAGGAGACTGGGATAACCAAGGTGGTAGATCCATGGGGTGGTTCTTACCTGATTGAATATCTGACAGACAGCCTTATAAAAAAAGGGTGGGAGCACATCAACGAAGTGGAATCGTTTGGTGGTATGACCAAGGCGGTAATTGAAGGGATACCAAAGATGAAGATCGAGGAGGCTGCCGCAAGAAGGCAGGCCAGGATCGATTCAGGCAGAGAAAACATTGTAGGTGTGAACAAATACAGATTGGATAAAGAGGACCCGCTTGAGATCCTCGAAGTGGATAATACGAAGGTCAGGGCCAGTCAGATTAGAAGACTGGAAAATCTTAAAAATAAAAGAGATAATGATGCTGTAAAGAAAATTTTGAAGGATATCACTTCATGTGTTGAATCGGGAGAGGGTAATCTTCTCGACCTTTCGGTTAGAGCTGCAAAGGCAAGAGCAACACTTGGGGAAATATCTTTTGCAATAGAGAAGGTGAGCGGGAGGTATCAGGCTGTGACTAAGACGATATCCGGGATCTACAGCAGTGAGTTCAAGGGTGAGGATAAAGAAATGCTGGAAAATGTCCGGAAATTGACAGATTATTTTGCCGGACAGGATGGAAGGAGACCCAGGATCATGGTTGCAAAAATGGGGCAGGATGGACATGATCGCGGGGCAAAAGTTGTTTCTACTGCTTATGCTGACATGGGATTTGATGTTGATATCGGCCCTCTGTTCCAGACTCCTGAAGAGACTGCAAAGCAGGCTGTTGAAAATGATGTACATGTTGTGGGTATGAGTACTCTTGCTGCAGGTCACAAAACACTTCTTCCCCACCTTGTTCTTGAACTGAAGAAACTGGGGAGAGAGGATATAATAGTTGTATGCGGAGGAGTTATTCCCGTACAGGACTATGATTTCCTTTACGACAATGGAGCTGCGGCAGTATTTGGACCGGGGACAAAGATCCACCTCGCTGCCCTCCGTATCATGGAAGAGATAATCAAAAGATTCCTGTAAAATTTAACATTTTGGGGACGGTTCCTTTTTTGTTAACAAACTACAATATCATTCATTTGTTCTTCTTAGCACAGCGTATTCCGTAATTGCTTTTGACTACCGCAGAATTGTTCTCAATTCTGCTGGACCTCCCCCCTTGTTCGATATTGGCGAGACTCCGGGCTGCGAGTCCAGCCCAGGCTGCCTTCTCTTCGCTTTCACGCATTCACCTTGCCGCAAAATCAAAACACGGAAACCGCCCCAATAGGTTTTGAACAATATGAATGATATTTTTACCAGCCGGGAGTTGCATTGCGTAGACATCTATCTGCTTAAGCGGGTACCTCAGGGGTGACTCGCCGAAGATCGATCGCCCCGGGGACTGCAGCGTTAAGCGGATGAGCACATTCGTAGCGGGAAGCGAAGCAGATGATGGCGAGAGCAAAACTTGATGAACAAACTCATTTTGTTAACAAAAAAGGAACCGTCCCC
>DBOL01000061.1 GCA_002299555.1 Candidatus Aminicenantes bacterium UBA647 | reverse complement strand
ATATAGGCACTCTCCAACACTTCCTTGAAAGTTCAAATATATTTTTTACATAAAAAAAACCCAATGATCAATTGGTCTTGTATTTGAATCCTGCCAGAGTTATTTTTTCTTCATTAATATCGGTTGTTTCCAACATTTTTTATAACTTGAAATTCTCTTCTCTCAAATATGGTGACAAATGGGTGCCACCATAGTCACTAAGTAACTGTAATGGACCGGATGGGCTCGGAATCGATCAGGTTGGATGCCATAATGATTTGCACTTTAGGGTTATTATGATCAAGCAATGGTGTTAAAGCTTCCCGGCCCATATCCCCCAGTCCGAGATAGACTTAAATAATATTGAACAGTTTGGGTAACTTTTTCCTCAAATAGTAGAACAACTCATCCCCGGGAAAATTCACTTCTTTTTCCAGTTTAAGATTAATTAAATTAAAAATATTTGTGATATCCCTGTATAGACTTCTGAGCCGGGAAGATATAAGGTAAGGATCCTTATTAAATTCCGGTGTATGGAAAATTGAAATAATTCTCCCGAGCACAAAGTATAAAAAAGGATGATTTATAAACTCCCTATTCTTAATATTTTTCAGGTCCCCCGGAATACTTTGTCTGTTTAGTGAATATAAAATCTCATTGCCTGATTTCTCCCCTCTTACAAAATCCGACATCTCCCAGTTCTTCAGAACCCGGTGAACAATTTTCTGATCATAGTATATTTCTTTAGCGATTTTATTGGCATTCTGTTTTCTTTCTGACAAAAGATACAGGATGATATCCGCTCTGGCATTCACCCCGAAAATTCCACGCAATTTCAGCTGAACCAATTGAGTATTATTGAATGGAATTCTCTGCACGACTCCCCGGCCGGAATATTCATCAAGGATTTCAGAATATTGATGATCTATATTTTCCTCTAACATGGGGGGCTTAAAGCTTCCTTCTTTTAATATCTGAATAAGCAAATTTGTATCCCTGCAATATGATTTTCCCTCTGATTCCGTTTTCAGAGTTTTCAGAACGCTTTTTACTCTTGATACACTGACAAAATTTCTATTTGATTCCAACCATTCCAGCATGGCATAAAACAATCTTTTATCGCGGGGGGCAATTTGAAATGTGGATATAAGCAGCGCTTCGATATCTATCTGGAAATTTGACTGAGGTATATGCGACTGAACTCCCAGCGCACTCCACTGCCGCCAGTGCATTTCAAGATACATTTCCAATAACTCTTTTTTATAGTTTTTCAGCGATTCCATTATATTTAAATTTGGTTAGGAAACTGATTAATATGGATTTAAAACCAGCTGATACATCCTGTGTTAAAACCCATCTGCATGCATTAAATAGTTCCCTTTCATCGGGATCTAATTCCCATAGATCATCCACATGATACCCGCCCCGGTCTAATGATGCATATAGCTTAAAGAAGATCTGATCAATTCTACTGATGAAATAAACATCCAGGAACTTCCCATATTTTTTCTTTTTTAATCTTTTAAATAATCCTTCAGGCAATCCGGATTTGATTTGTTCAGCGGGACCCAGGTTTATCCAATCATCAGGAAGATTAAAATCTCTTGCCACTGTATCTGCAGATTTCAAAAACCAATCCGGAAATTTTCTGAGGTAGGATATTTCACCTTTCTTCTCATCCACCAAACCCAGCACATCCACGTCCCTTGTGGTTCGACTGACAAGATCCAGTGCAAATAAAGCAGTACCGCCGCAAACTACAATTGATATTTTTGTCCCTTTTTGAAGTTCAATATTTTTATTCAAGGCGGCAAAGATTTTTTCAATTGTTTCAGCTGAAATCATATCAGGACTTTATCACCATGTTTTTAGAATGTCAAGTCCTAATATTTCAATTGTCTGATAGAGGTTCCCAAATTTTGTACTAGATGAATTATTCAATGAAATATTCAGATAACGGATGCCTGGATATTTAGTATAATAAAGAAATTAAACAGCTCCTTTAGACTATATTTTTAGTGTCAAATGGGTGCCAACTTGTCGACAGAAGAAGGAAAAAAGCAGCCATCAGCATTCAGCCCTCAGCATCAGCAAAACCCTTAAAACACTTTAGTAGAGTACATTTTGAGGTTATTTTAAGACACTTCTTAAAAAATGAAAAAATGGTTAGAAACGGCTCTTAATCTTTAGTTCTTAATACAATAATTTCTTCTAATTTAGATCAATTTTTGGGATGCAGGTCCATTAGATTCTTTTTTTGTATTGAAAAAATGAGATATGATAGTAAAAAAATATATGTAATAGTATTATGTATTCAAATATATAATCTGGAGGAGTCAAATGAAAAAATTTATGGTTTTATTCATTGCTATGTTTATAATGTCAACAATTAGTTTTACTGCTACTGAGAAGAAGAATATTAAAATAAAAGAACAGAGCAGTTCCGTCTCTAAAACTGAAGTGAAAAGTAATGTAAATCTTGAGAGTAAACCTAAAACTTTAAAAGCTGTACCTTTAAAACTTTTACCTGACCTGGAAATCAAACTATCTATAAATAAAGGTCAACTTCATACAGACTCATTGCTTAATATTGTTGTAAAAAATGTTGGACAAGGTGATACACCAAAATCAACAAATATTGATGTTCAGGTCTGGAAAGAGAGAGTAATAGAAACTGGAACAGAAGGATCATTACTTAAGGTAATAATTATAAAAATCGATCCTATTAAAAAAGGAAAATCGATACTTAAAACAGTAAAATATGTTTTTCATAAAGCTGGATTATATTCATCTGTCGCATTTGTAAATACTGGGAAACATAAAACATTTACAGAATCGAATACAAGAAACAACAATTGGGGGGTTGACTTTACTATTGAACAAATTAAAGAAATAAATTGATAAAAAAAGAACTCCTCTAAATCTGGTGATTCTTTTTAATTTCTATCCTTTAGAATAATCGCTGTTACAACTTCATTCATCACGCAGTTGCCTTCGGCTCCCTCGCTTTACTCGGTCATGAAGGTTTGTTTTCGACAAACCTTTCATCGCTTCGCTCAGTCATGAAAAACCACTTTAAGGTGGTTTTTTGTTATCAGAGTATGACCCAGGGTTAGAAGTATTTTCAGAATTCAGCCATCAGCTTCAGCTAAAAATTGTCATATATCGTATAAAATTTTGAATTTTAATAAATAACATATACAATAATATTGGTGATATTATGAAAAATCTTAAATACATAGTCTATAAAGAAGGTAAATATTTCGTTTCCCAATGCCTTAATGTAGATGTTTCCAGTTTCGGCAACACTGCTGAAAAAGCTATTGAAAGTTTAAAAGAAGCATTGGAACTATACTTTGAGGATAATCAGTCCGATAAGAAATTCATAAATATTGATCAGGTAATAGTTGGAGAGACAGTCCTTAATGCCTGATCTATATTCCTCAAAACATATTATAAAAATTTTAAAAAAGAACGGTTTTGAATTTATTTCTCAAAAAGGAAGCCACAAAAAATTCAGAAAAGATTCCGCTATAGTAATTGTCCCTGATCCAAAAAAAGAGATTCCTATGGGCACATTTTTTTCAATATTAAGGCAAGCTAACTTACACAAAGATGACTTTAAATAATAGCGTTCTGTATCTGACATGTTAAGTCCGCCCTCAATACATCAAATCAAGACTTGTCCCATCCACAAAATAAATACAGTTGAATGTAAGATTTACATTAAATGATATTTCTACTTTTTTATTACCCTTTCCAATATTTCTGAAGAAGTCCATTCTACATTATTTGACCTGTATGTTTTTTTACAAGCTCTGTCCTTGATAATAATATACACCTTCCCGGACATCCCCCATTTTGGAAACCAGATCTTACTCAAGTCTTCGTTTGAATTGAATCCGTGAAATCCATAAACCTTTTCATTTGTCTCTGCATTATAGATGTCAACCCAGGTTCTTGATGACTTTGTGTACACTATGAACATAGAATTTGAATAAGATTTCCAGTTTAATACGGGAATATATATTCTTCCTTTGGAATTGGATCGTTCAAATTTAATCCTCGGCCTTGGGTAAACTTTTCTACAATTATTAATTAATATCGGAGGTTTATTACTAAAGTACCCGGTTTTTTTCATATATTTAAAACTTGCATATGGTCTTCCCACAAAACATGATTCACTAAATCCGTATTTTTTAATGATATTGTAAGTCTGGAACGCTTCATCCTTCTTATTCCCGAAATCAAACATCCACTGAGTACCCTCCACAATTTTCCAGGAAGAATTTATGAATTTCACTTGGATCTTGTTTGGATTAAAAGGTATACAATCTTCTCCTGGATATTTTCCGGATGGTCCTTGACCTGAAGCCAGAAGGTATTCAAAAGACGAATCTGGACGACCTACAAAGCATTGCTGGTTCATTTTATAATGCTTTATGATTCTAAAAGCCATTATAGCTTCATCTTTCTTATTCCCGAAATCATATATCCAATGAGTACCATCCACAATTTTCCAGGAAGAATTTATTAATTTCACTTCGATTGTGTTTGGATTAAAAGATATACAATCTTCACCTGAAATTCCTAAAGATCCGGGCCCTAATAAAAATAAAAATAAAACCAAAATTAATAATAATTTTTTCATACTATCCTCCCTAAGAATAGACTTCTAACTAATATAGATATAAGTTGAATTGCTTTTATCTCATTAAGAATTAAATTATATTTCGAGTTTTATCACCCACTCTTCTTCTCCTGAAGTTCAATAATATTCGGTTCAGAATCTGGAACATTAAATCCGTCCTAATTCATCAATTCAAGATCTGACTCTTTCACTTCTGTTTAAAAGGCCAGGAGAATATCGATGGGACCGCATAAAGGGGAATATTTATAAATTTATTATCTTTTGTAAAATTTCTTGGAGATATTCTGAAAAGGATATCAGGAGAATATTTTTCATCAAATACATGAAGACTTTTCAATCTTCGGGACATTCCACTCTTAACCTCTACCGGAGTGATCCCATTTTCCCACTGAAGCATAAAATCAACTTCAGCATCACTCCTGCTGGTCCAGTAAAACAATTCCTTCTTACTACCTGAACAGACAAGCTCCTGTGCAACAAAGTTTTCAGTAAAAGCTCCATTATATTCAGAGAAAAGCATACTGCCCTGTAATACCATTTCAGCAGGAACTTCAGTTAATGCAGATAACAATCCGGTATCAAAAATAAATACTTTGAATTTGGAAAGGTCCCGGTACCCGGTCATGGGAATTTTTGGAGTTTTTATATTATGTGATAAATTGATCAAGCCTGCATTTTTTAACCATTCTATTGCAGACTCATACCTGGAACTCCTTCCTCCTTTCCTGATTTCACTGAATTTAAATTTTTTATTCTCTTTCGACAGGTGAGCAGGTATCGAATCCCATACTTCTGAGATTCTTATCGATTCTGAAGGTGCGGAATATTTTGAAAAATCTCTTTTATATGCATCAAGAATATCACGTTGTATTTTTCTGGCTTCATTAATATTTTTCCTTTCCATATAGTTCTTTACTACTTCCGGCATTCCTCCAAGAACAAAATAAAATCTCAGTTGTTTCAAAAGTAATTCATGAATGGGGCTATCTATTTTATCCGGATATTTAACTGATAACAATTTCTTTACTAATAGATCCTCACCTGCAGCAGATAAATATTCATAAAAACTCATCGGATATAAATCCAGAAAATTCACTTTCCCTACAGGAAATCCGGAACTCTTGCCCACCTTAACCCCGAGCAATGAGCCTGCGGCAACAATGTGAAATTGAGGCGCTTTTTCATAAAAGTATTTTAGAGAAGTAAGGGCTTTTGGAGCAGCCTGAATCTCATCAAAAAATATCATTGTTTTTTCAGGGTCGATCATTTCACCGTCCATTATCTGAAGGGATTCGATCAGAGATAAAGGGTTCATGTCATTTTCAAACAGTGGGATCAGCTTCGGAGATTCTTCAAAATTGAAATAAGCAACTCTGCTAAATTCATTTTCCCCAAACTCATTCAGCAGCCAGGTTTTCCCTACCTGCCTTGCTCCCTGAAGAAGAAGCGGTTTTCTGTTAACGGAAGATTTCCACTTTAAAAGCTCTGAATATAAGGTTCTTTTCATGATATCTCCCAAATAATGTCACTTTCAGCATATAATATCCCGGAAATAATGTCAATTCAGCAAAAATATACCTCCCAAATAATGTCGCTGTGTAAAACATAAGTTACCCACTCTTCTTTGCTTCAAGTTCAATTATATTCGGTTCTGGCTTGGGATGTCGGAGCCATTTCGACCTCACCCTTCTTTGCTAAGTTATACAAATGGTGCCAAATGAGTGCCAGGTTGCCGACAGAATAAGGAGAAATGCAGCCATCAGCGTTCAGCCCACAGCCTCAGCTAAACCCGAAAACCTTTATCTAGACTACATTTTTAGGTTATTTCAGATCAAATATAAATTATTGAAAAAATGGTCAGATTCGGCTCTTAA
>DBOL01000027.1:16637-44483 GCA_002299555.1 Candidatus Aminicenantes bacterium UBA647 | reverse complement strand
TCTGAGTCAATACTTCACGGCCATTATTTACCGGGGAAATCCTTTAAAAATATTAAGAATATTTTTTTCCTGGTCAGAGATGGAAGGGATGTAATGATATCTTATTATTATCATAGCCTTATGTTTCATGACAGGAGTAAGTTTAATCCGAAGAATATAAGATATTTCAGGAATAAGTTGCAATTCAAAGATTATGAAGATATACATACTAATTTGCCAGCATTTATTGAATTTGTGTTTACGGACAGGCCGCCTCGATATATAAAATTTTTTCATGAGGGAAATTGGACGAATTTCAATAACATATGGCTGGAATACTCAGAACAAAATAATGAACAATTAATATTTACAAGATATGAGGCTTTGCTGGAAGATACAACGCAGGAATTGGTCAGATTGTTGAATAAGATGAATTGCCCAGGAATAGATATGACAAGACTCGGCAATATTGTAAATGAGCTGAGTTTTCAGAATCAAAGTAAACGAAAACCAGGGGAAGAAAATATTAATAGTTTTCTGCGTAAGGGAATTGCAGGAGATTGGAAGAATAAATTCACAAAGGAATCAGCAGATATTTTTGATTATTATGGTGGGGATATGCTTATAAAACTGGGATATGAAAAAAATTCTTCATGGAAGGATCAGTTTCAAAAATGAAATCACAAGAGATTCTGCAGATTTATTTAAAATACTACTTATTTATATCGAAACCTAATATTCTTCTCCAAAATTGTGTAAAATAAAAAAAGCTAAGGAACGTTTGGATCAAAGCCAAAGAGAAATTGTTGAAAATGGATATAATGGATTTCATTTCAGGATTTTGATTAAAATATATGAAGATTAATTGTAAGAAGAATATCTAATTTTTTTATAGAAAAGGTAGATTTAGATAAAATAATTTCTTTCTGAGAAAAAATGATAATTTCCTAAATGGTTGAAATTATTTCTGAAATATAAGAAAATAAATTTGCTTAACCTTAAAAAGAATGAAGGTATACATTCAGATTTGATCAGAATGGTTATCCGGGGGGAGACGATTAAAATTTTTAAATTTGTCATTATTGCTACTCATAGAAGGTCTGGTACTCACCTCGCTATTGATACTATATTTAATAATTTTAATGATGTAGCACATGGATATCTAAACCTGGATTTACTCCTCCCATCTCACAAGTGTCATTTGAATTTGTCGAAATTTAAAAGAAAACTTAGAGGGAATAAAGTTAGAATTTTAAAAACTCATTCTGATGGAGAGTTTGCGATATTCAGGAACTATCCCCCAATACATGATTATATTATGAAGGAAATTTTACCTTATTCCAGAATAATACATATTAAAAGAGATGGTAGAGATACCCTTGTTTCTCTATCCGGTTTTCTTAAAGTCACGGGTATTGAATATCCGACATTTTCTGATTTCCTGAAGAGTAAAAACAATTTTGATGACATCTATAACAATCTTAACAGGGTAGAATTTCTGAAAACTCATCTTAATTCCTGGAGGGATTTTGAAAACAAACTAAGTATTAGTTTCGATGAACTATCAGAAGATTATTCAGATGTAATAATGAGAATTTCTGCTTATCTTGGATTGAAACATGTTGATCCGATAAAAAAAATAGAAGTGAGGAAATATAATATAGTTGAAAGAGGAGTGAGGCATTTTTTCCCATATTTTTTTAAGACGACTGCTATACTTCCGGGAGAAGGTAAAACTGGCAGATGGGAGAATGCTTTTTCTGATGAAGATCTGGATTTCTACAATTCGGTAATGAATAAAAAAAATAGAAGATTTCTTTAATGGAAAAGAGCTCAAAAGTTTATGTGGCAGGACACAAAGGACTTGTAGGATCGTCGATTCTCAGGTTGTTAAAATCCCGGAGTTTCGGGAATCTTATTTTTCGCGAACTCAAAGAGCTGGATCTTGAACGGCAATCAGATGTGGAGGATTTCTTTAAGGCCGAGAGGCCGGAATATGTTTTTCTTGCCGCGGCAAAGGTTGGCGGGATAATGGCTAACAAGACTTTTCCTGCCGAGTTTATTTATAATAATCTGTTGATCCAGGTAAATGTTATAAATGCTTCCTATAAATATGGAGTAAAGAAACTTCTGTTCCTTGGAAGTTCATGTATTTACCCTAAGTTCGCCCCCCAGCCGATGAAAGAAGAGTATCTTTTAGGCTCGGCACTCGAACCTACGAACGAAGCATATGCTATTGCAAAGATAGCCGGATTGAAAATGTGTCGTTATTATAATGAACAATATGGAACAAATTCTATTTCGGTGATGCCTACGAATCTATACGGGCCGAATGATAATTATGATCTGGACAAATCCCATGTCCTCCCGGCACTTATCAGGAAATTCTCCCTTGCTGTAAACCTGGAAAATAGTGATTGGGAAAATATCAGAAAAGATATTAGTTTTTCCCCTGTCTCAGGGCTGCAGCCGGATTCAGATGAAAGTATGATCCTGAAGGTTCTGAATAAGATAGGTATTAGCAGAGACAAAGACGGCAAGGTTACAATAAAGCTCTGGGGGTCAGGTGAGCCTAAACGTGAATTTCTTCATGTTGATGATCTTGCTGAAGCTGTGGTTTTTCTAATGGATAATTATAATTATTCAGATATTGGTGAAGTAATAAATATTGGGTCAGGGGAAGATATCTCGATAAGGGAGCTTGCTGAAACAATGAAGATTGTGACCGGTTTTAAAGGGTTTTTAAAATGGGACAACTCCAAACCTGACGGGACTCCGAGAAAGTTACTGAATGTAAACAAAATAAAAGAGCTTGGCTGGCAATTCAGGATTTCACTTTTGGAAGGGTTAGGCCGAACATACAAAAATTATAGAGCCATTATTGATGAAAGATCTGTTTGAACGACTCTCTGGGTTTTTTTATACAGAAGTGAAAAGACGATATTCCCAAATACACGATGTTTCAGGGGACTGGACGAATCATTTCTCAAAAAAGGCTGTGGAAATATTCGATCATTATGCCGGGGATACCCTAATAGATCTTGGGTATGAAAAGAACAGAGAGTGGATAAACAATATAAAATGAAAGAATTCAGATTCTGGTGGAAGGTAATATGATAAAAAGGTTATTGACCACATCTTTTTATTCAATAATTTCAAGGTTCTTTATTACCGCCACAAATTTTTTCATTGTTTTCTTTGTTTCCAAAAACCTGGGTCTAAATCAATTGGGAAGTTATGGTATTGTTTTTTTCTTCTTTATTTTTTTCGCAGTTGTCTCCAATATGAGCTCATCTCTTTTCTTCGGGAAGGAAATAGCGAGGTATGAAAAAAACACCAGAGAAGAAATGAATATTATTGGGGAGTTTGTGTCTGTATCTCTCATCGGGATATTGCTAGCGCTGATCCTTCCACTCATTTTTTCTCTTTTTTACAATAAGATTGATTTTACTCTGTTGATTATTTCATCGGTTGCCGGATATTTTCATGGTGTTGAGAGAAATTTAGGAGGTATATTACTGGGAAAAGAGAGAATGCATATTGAATCGGTCGGCAATTTCGCATCCTTTTTATTTGTTGTGATACCAATGGTGATTTTTGAAGGTTATTTTCTCACAATTAAAATGATCTTCTTTTTAAGGATTTTCGCATTCTTAGTTGCGATCTTTATAAAATTCTGGTTCCTGCGAGATCACTTTATTAATATACGGTTGAGTTTTAAATTAAGATTGTTCAAAGAATTGAAATATTACTGGTTTCTGGGGATGTCAGGTGTGATTTTAAAGGAGATCGATATATTTATACTGTCATTTTTTGTTGATAAATCGTTATTGGGGGCATATTTTCTTGCGTTAAGGATCTTTTATGCATTTGGAATACTGGCCGAAGTTGTCTCCTCGGGTCTCACTCCTTTCATTTCCAGATCTTATGCAGATAAAGACAATGGTGGATTTGAAAAATTTAACAAATATATATTGTCAGTTTTTATGTTCTTTGCATTTGTATTTTCAGTTTCTCTTCTCTTAAGCAGAAATTTGATCGTAGAAGCATTCTCCCCCAAATATCTTAGTGATGCAGGTATATATCTTTTTTATTTTTCATTTATTTTGTTTTTCAGAATTTTTTCATTTTCAACCGGAATAATTTTAACTTCTGCAGATGCTCAGAAAATAAGGTTCAAAATTATGTTTATTGCTTCATTAGTGCTGACATTTCTTAATATTATTCTCGGGTCTCAGTTTGAAATCGCCGGTGTGATTATTTCAAGAGGCATTGTCGAATTATTTGTATTCATTTCTTTTGGGTATTTTGTAAAAAAAATTAGTAATAGATACAATATTAATTGAAATTAATGAAGATTCTGTTTGTTCACAACAAATATCAATTGAGGGGTGGAGAAGAGAATGTATTTGAAAATGAGATCCGGTTATTGGAAGAACATGGGCATGAAATTGACTGCGTAATTGCTGATAACAGTAGTATTAATTCGATCTTTACGAAGATTAGAACGGGACTTCTCAGCTTCTACAATCCTTTTTCGTCCAAATTGATCAGAACAAAAATCGCTGCATTCACACCGGATGTGATCCATGTACATAATTTTTTCCCTTTAATATCCCCCTCTGTATTTTTCCGGAGGGTCAGAGGTAATGTACCGGTAGTTATGACCATCCATAATTACAGGCTGGTATGTGCTAATGCGATGTTGTTTAGAAAAAATGACACATGTGAAAAATGTATTAAAAAGAAGTTCCCGGTTATGGGGATATTGTATAAATGTTACCGGAATTCCGTTTTTCAAACATTAGCTATTGTTATGATGACATCTATTCACAATTTGCTCAGGACTTGGAGGAAAAGGGTTGATAGATATATTTGTTTAACTGAATTTCAAAAAAAAAAAATACTTGGTTCATCCCTGGATCTGAAAACCGATCAAATCAAAGTAAAACCTAATTTTGTTTTCGATGAAGGCTCACAGATAAGGAGAAAAACCCCATTTTTTCTTTATGTTGGAAGGCTTAATATAGAGAAAGGCATAGATATAATGATTGAAGCATTTAAGGATACTGGATACAAATTAAATATTATTGGTGAAGGTTCCTATGAGGAGTATGCAAAACAGAATTGTAAATTGCAGGATAATATAGAATTTCTGGGTGTTCGGGATCACGATTTTGTAATGGGGCAAATGAGAGTTGCGAAAGGCTTGATCTTTCCTTCAAAGGTTTTTGAAGGATTTCCCATGGTAATTATTGAGGCGTTTTCATGCGGAATGCCTGTAATTGCTTCTGATATCGGCAGTCAGGCAGAAATAGTTAAAGATGGTTATAACGGACTGCATTTCAGGATGAACGATCCGGAAGATCTTAGGAGGAAGATTGAAATATTATCAAGCACTACTGATAATCTGTTCAATAAAAACGCACGGGGAACATTTGAAAAGTACTATAATGAGAAAGAGAATTATAGACAACTGATACATATATACCGGGAATTACTAAAATCTGATCCAAATTAAAAATAATCTCAGATAAAATTTTTCTTTTACTGTAGATTCCAATATCTGAGAAAGAAAACAGAAAAAAGGTTATAATGTAAACGTTATGGAAAAGAGGAAGTTGATGGATATAGGTATATCCATAGGAGAATATGGTGAGTTCACTGAGAAGATAATTGAGCTGGCCGGTAAGAAAAAAGGTGGATATGTCTGTGTTGCAAATTCGCATATGATCATTGAAGCACATGATGATCCCGAGTTTGCCAGAGTGGTAAATAATGCTGATATCGTTACTCCGGATGGTATGCCACTTGTTATACTGTTGAGGATCTTGTACGGGAAGAAACAACCGAGAGTAGCCGGCATGGATATACTTCCCGATCTGATACTACTAGCAGCGAGAATGAAACTTTCTGTGTTTTTCTACGGCTCAACAGACAAATCTCTTCGAAAAATTATAGCCAGGGCCAGCTCAGAGTACCCGGAATTGATAATTTCCGGGACCATTGCACCACCCTTCGGAAATATCCCTTCTGAGATCATAAAAGAGCACTTCATTGAGATCAGAGAGAAAGATCCTGATATTATCTTCGTTGTTCTGGGATGTCCGAAGCAGGAAAAATTAATGGCGGAGATGTCTGGTCAGGTCAACGGAATAATGATCGGGATCGGTGGTGCTGTTCCTGTATTCACAAGAGAAGTGAAGAGAGCACCGGCATGGATGCAGAAAATTTCTCTGGAATGGCTTTTTCGACTGATCCAGGAACCCGGAAGATTATGGAAGCGATATTTTTATACTAATTCAAAATTTGTTTTTCTGGCAATAAAAGAAGTATTCTCCAATAAGATTTCAAAAAATAGAGATTCGGTGTAAAATAGGTAAAATGAAAATACTAATAACTGGAACAGCCGGATTCATTGGATATCATCTTGTTAAGAAACTTTCAGGAAAAGGTCTGGAGATAGTTGGAATAGATAATATTAATGACTATTATGATGTGAATCTGAAGTATGCCCGGCTGGAAGATACCGGAATATTAAGAGAAGA
Organism: Candidatus Aminicenantes bacterium UBA647; assembly: GCA_002299555.1. Classification (GTDB taxonomy): domain Bacteria; phylum Acidobacteriota; class Aminicenantia; order UBA2199; family UBA2199; genus UBA647. Next base: position 37,956 of record DBOL01000027.1, on the reverse strand, counting down.
AATTGAAGAGGGCAAAGTTGTAAAGAGTAAAAAATTGCAGGATTATTCTTTTATTAAAATGGATCTCAAAGATACTAACGAAGTGAACCGTATCTTTAAGAAGTATAAATTTGATCAGGTTTGTCATCTTGCTGCTCAGGCAGGAGTAAGATACTCGATCGAAAATCCAAAAGCATATATTGAGAGTAATCTTAATGCTTTTGCAAATATTCTTGAGGGAGTCCGAAATCATAAAACAGGCCACCTTGTATATGCCAGTAGTTCTTCCGTTTATGGTCTGAATGAATCAATGCCGTTCTCGACCCATCACAATGTTGATCATCCGGTGAGTTTGTATGCGGCTACGAAAAAAGGGAATGAACTCCTTGCTCACAGTTATAGTTATTTATATGGGATACCTGTTACAGGACTCCGGTTCTTCACTGTTTACGGTCCATGGGGCAGGCCTGACATGGCTTTGTTCAAGTTTGTAAAAAATATCCTTGAGGGGAAGCCAATCGAAGTTTATAATTTCGGGAAAATGGAAAGAGATTTCACCTACGTGGATGATATTGTGATTGGTATCGAAAAAGTTTTATCCCGACCTCCCGAAGGGAATCCTGACTGGAATGGGATGGAGCCGGATCCATCATCCAGCATATCTCCCTATAAAATATACAATATTGGAAATGGCAAGCCGGTGAACCTTATGGATTTCATCGGGGTCATGGAGAAATCACTTGGAAAAGAAGGAGATAAAAAAATGATGCCCATACAGCCAGGAGATGTTGTGAAAACCTGGGCTGATACTAAAGATCTTGAGAATGATACCGGCTATAGGCCATCCACTCCTGTCGAGACAGGAGTAAAGAATTTTATAGACTGGTATCGGGAATTTTATCTTTCTGAAAATGTTGATTAGTTTGGGGGAGCATAGGTAATTATAATATGAAAGGGATAAGAAGTTCTTTTCACTACATATTGCTGTTTTTGGATATTGTAATTCTTATATTTTCATTTTTGATGGCCGATATTGTATCGCGGAACAGGCTTCCTGAGATTATTGATGAGGGGCTGGGATTTGTCAGTCTACAGGAGATTTTTACTATCCTTATCTTCTTTATAATATGGTTTTTCTCTTCAAAAGTATCCTCATTATACGATGAGGCAAAGAGTTATAATCTTTTGTCTGAGGCTTTCTGCCTTTTTAAAAATATTTCAATACAATTTATCACCGGTGTTATAATCCTGTTCTTATTAAAAAGTATTCTTCTTTCCAGATTCTTTCTTCTTCTCTATCTGCTTCTTCTCATGTCCGGCACTCTGATCTTGAGAGGTGTTTTCCGGATCACAAGAAGAATCCTGATGGATAAGGCCGGACTGAAGAGAAACATTCTGATGATTGGCAGTAGTGATATCGGAAGGAAAATGTTCGGTACTATTGGAAATGCCATGATCAATGAGTATGTTCTGATCGGATTTGTGGCAGATGCTCCGACAGAGAGTGACATGAATTATCTGGGAGGATTTGCAAGTCTGGAAAAAGTGATTGATGAATATGATATAGATGAAGTGTTGATAACATTGAACCGGGAGGAGTCAGGAAGATTGGATAATATATTGAAAGTTCTTACCAGATTTCCGGTAAGGGCAAGAATTATTCCGGAGTATTTTAAATTTGTTTCAAATAAATATCAGATCTCTTTTTTTAATAATATTCCTGTTATTGATGTCAGAAATGACCCTCTGGATGAAGTGCACTGGCGTCTTATAAAAAGGGGTTTTGATGTTTTATTCTCATCTCTTTTCCTTTTACTTGTTTTTTCATGGCTTGGCTTTCTGATCGCAATTATTATTAAAGTAAGCTCCAGAGGTCCTGTATTCTTCAAACAGGAGAGATGGGGAAGAAAGAACCGGAAGTTCACCTTATATAAATTCAGATCAATGGTAAAGGAGAGCCGGGACCTGGACAATGAAGGACGATTTGTTCAGGCAACCAAAGATGATTCAAGGATTACTCCGTTCGGGAAATTCCTGCGAAAAACAAGCCTTGATGAACTTCCACAGTTTTTGAATGTACTTAAGAGTGATATGTCCGTGATAGGTCCGAGGCCTCATGCGGTACCAATGAATATTGAATCAAAAGACAATATCGAAAACTATATGCTGAGACATCTTGTCAAGCCGGGAATCACAGGTTGGGCACAGGTTAGCGGGCTTAGAGGTGCAACGGATGACATAAAACTTCTGGAAAGAAGAATCGAATATGATATGTTCTATATTGAGAATTGGTCTTTCTGGTTTGACCTGAGGATCATCCTGCTAACTATTTGGAGAGGAATCCGCGGTGATCCGAATGCATATTAACAAAACTGATCTTGCCTATTATACTTTTGCCTCTCTGGCTTTTGTGCTTTCATTTTATACTATTGTGTTTCACATCGGTTTTACATATCTTCCTGTTATCTTTCTGGTCGCAGGAGCGGTACTATCATTATTCCCCGGTGGGAATGGGCTGAAAATCTTCTTTTTTTTACTCCCTCTGATCAATTCTCTTCCGGCACTGTTTTTTAACGGATATCCATTCAATCTGATGGCAATTGTTTTATTTTTTCTGGCTGGTGTGGTCACAGGTTCATTCCTGAAGGGTACTATTCCGGTTTTTAAAGAGTTTAACTGGGCATCTTCTTACCTTATATTCCTTTCAGTCTTATGGATATCATCTGTTTTTGTTCTATTAAGGTGGTCGAATATTTCGATGCCTTCAGGTGCATTTTTTACTGATACACCTGTAGGCCCGGGATTTCCTCAAAGCCCCAGGGTCTCTTTTGCCGTTATTTTTCCGGTCATTACAATTTTTCTTTTCTCTTTGACCCCTTTTGTTTCTGCATTGATCAGAAAATACGCTTTGAAGAAAGAGCAGATATTCAAACTGATCATTTACGGATATTCTTTCTCTGTGCTCCTTGCTTCATATCAGAAATTATTTGATCCAGCTTTCCTGTCTATTAGCTGGTGGGGGGAAAAGCTGAATCAATACAATGGGGGATTTTCAGATTTCAACGGATTCGGGTTCTTTGGAGGCGTTTTATTCTTATATTCTTCTTTGGCATTGATGAATTCTCACGATGATGGATCAGGGAAATGGTTAGGCAAAAGTCGTTCGTTTTTCATTTTCGCATCTCATATTTCATTTTTCGGGATATTGCTTTCCGGAAGCCGTACAGCTTTTATTTTTGTGATCTTTGCATTCATATATTTGATGTTCAGCAAAGTAAGAACTTCCATAAAAATTATGATCCCTTCACTCTTTTTCGTAGTATTGCTTTTTTCCGGAGGTAACCTTGTACAAAGGTTGGAAAAAACATTTGATTCTTCCGATATCGGTAAAAAGGATAAGAGTATAATAGAAGTTATTGATGGTTTTTCAAATGGAAGGGTCCAGATGATCGAAAATTCCATTCCGATAGTTAAGAAATATCCCGTTTCAGGTATCGGTGCCGGTAATTTTCTTTTCCATCTGAAATATTTAAAATATGGAGAAAAATTTATTGAGGACCTTCCCCTTAACCAATATCTCCTTTTTCTGGATGAAATTGGTGTTATCGGGCTTTTATCTTTTTTGTTTTTTCTTTTTATTATACTAAAGGGGAGAGTCAAGGATATGTATTACAAACTATTTATGGTTATCCTGCTGGTAATGTTTGTCGGCAACTCCCTCTGGCTGCCTGAAATACTCATCCTTTTCTGGATCATTGTTATATCAATGACCGGCCCATCGAAATTCAAAAATTTTGATATAAAGAAATTCAGACCTGTTTTATACTTAGTGTTGATAATTTTTGTTATTTCAAATATTGTTTCTTTCAATTCCCTTCACCCTTCAAGATTAATGTCATCAAAAGGACTCCCGTATGATTTCGGTTTCTGGAATGATTCAATGAATTCAGAATTCAAATGGACCAGGTCAAATGCTGGTGTGTTATTGGAAATAGGTGATAGTGGATTGCACGGCCCCATCAAATTTTTCTGTGGTGCTCCACTTGGAAAACTCCCCGGGAAAACCCAGGTTATAAAGATATTTAAAAATGGGATACTTTCAGGGAAAAAGAGTTTTACTTCAAATGAGGAACAGCTGTTTTATATAAAGGGTAAACCTGGTGAAAAGTTCTTTCTGGGAATAGAGACCACTCCTGTATTTAATTTAAAGAAAATGAATCTTGGTCCGGAATCGAGAGATCTTGGGATTCAGTTTTTTCCGGTAGATGTAGGGCTGTGAGAACTTCTGTCTATCTTTATATTAAATGCACATCCACCTGTAAATGCAGAAATAAGTGTGAATATCCCTAAAACACCGATCCAATTTTTATAGTATATCCCCATCCCTATAACTGCCAGAGACATTATTATCCTGGTATATTTTATTACCGGATTTGTATTACATGCTTTCATGAGCCAAATTATATGTGATAAAGGGATTGATTGCAAAATTAAGTTGCATTACATGTTGTTCGAAAGGATGTCTTCGATCATCTGATTCAGTTTTATTGTGAGGTAAGTTATTATCTTTGCAGATCTTTTATCTTTAAGTCTCTGATCTAATTCTCCTGCCAGAGCCTCGAAAAGTGTAAGTCCGAAATAGCCTGCATTCCCTTTGTACGAGTGAGCGATCATTGAGATTGACTCAAATTCATTTTCTATATTGTTTTCGTCGATGGCTTTTTTGAGGATCTCATGTTTTTCCTTCAGGTCTTTAAGGAAAATATTTTTAATATTTTCTGAAACATTTTTACTTATTATTAATCCGGGCCTTATTTTTTTTGATTTGTTTTTAATATTTTTGTTGTTACTTTTATCATCACGTTTCAGGAGACGGCATATCTCTTCGAATAATAATTCAAAATTTATCGGTTTTGTAAGATAACTGTCAGGCATGACCTTGATCTCATCTCTATTTAACTCTTCGAGCGCATCGGCTGTAAGTATAATGACAGGATTCTCAAACCCCCTCCCTCTTATAACTCTCAACGCTTCAAGTCCTGACACTTTCGGCATTTTATTGTCCATTATAACCAATTGTGGCAGTTCATTAATTGAGTTTTCAATAGCCTCTTCTCCATCGGTTACAATGCTGATATTTCTGAAACCCCTCATCTCCAGTGCTTCATAAAGAAGTTCGGCATTCACAGGGTTATCTTCAGCTATCAGAATATTCTTGTTTGCATATTCACCAATATCTTCTCCGGATAATGTGAATTGCCTGTCCTTGAGTTGCAATATCTCCTCGATCTCGGACGAGTTTGCGGGTAACTCCAGGATAAATTCAGAGCCGATGCCAAACTCGGAACTCATTTTAATGCTGCCGCCTAAGAGTTTGGCCAAATTTTTACAGATGGAAAGACCAAGTCCCGTACTGGCTTCATCTATATTGTGAAGAGCCCTGTTTGAAAAGAACGGAGTGAACAATTTATCCTGTATATCTTCCGGGATTCCAATACCGGAATCTTTTACAGAAAATTGCATTGTATCTTTTTTGTCATTATATTTTATCCTTAAGATGACCTCACCTTTCAGAGTGAACTTCAGGGAATTGGACATCAAGTTTATCAGGATCTGCTGAATTCTGGATTGATCACTATATATCCTGTCGGGAAGATCCTCCCCTTTTTCGATCTTGAAGGCGATCTTTTTTCTACTAAATTGATCTTCAAAGATCGATCTGATATTTTCTGTAAGATCTTCTAAGAACAATGTACTCAGGATCATATCCATTTGTCCGGCCTCAATTTTTGAGAGATCCAGTATGTCATTTATCAGATTCAGGAGGATGTTTCCTGATCTGATTATATTATTCACGTATCCATTAAGCTTATTGTCAAGTTTGTGTTTTTTGAGAAGATCTGAAAATCCTATAATAGCATTTAAAGGTGTTCTGATATCGTGAGACATATTTGCCAGAAAAATTGATTTTAACTTTGATGCAGATTCTGCTTTCTCCTTAAGAGATTCCATTTCTCTCAGTGAGTACTCCAGCTCTCTTTCAAGTTCGATCTGCTGTGTGATGTCTTTTTTTACAGCACCAAAACCTAATATTTCTTTCCCATCCCTTGAGTTTATGGGAAAAACTGAAGCTTCCTCAATATAATCTTCTCCGGATTTTTTCTGATTCGTAAATTGGCCAATCCAATTGTCACCGTTATTTATTGCTTCCCACATGCTCTTAAAATAATTGTCGGGATACCTGGTATTTTTCGATTTTAATATTCTTGGATTTTCTCCTATTGCTTCATCCTTAGAGTATCCTGTCAACTTTTCAAACCAGGGATTCACATATTGAATATCACCTTTAAGATCGGTTAATACAATGGAAACAGCAGCTTGCTCGACAAGGGTGGCAAGTTTTGCAATCTCTTCTTCCTTTTCTTTTTTCTCAGAAATATCCTCAAGTATTCCATCAAAATAGATTATCTTTCCTGAATTATCTGTTACAACTTTTTCTGTAAGAGATCCGAAAAAAAGGGTCCCGTCTTTTTTCTTTAATCTTATCTCCGGGTTTTGTATCTTTTTCCTTGTTTTATAGTTTCCGAGAATTTTTTTTCTGTCATCTTCTGAATAGTAAAGATCCGAGATATCACAGGTCATTAGATCATCTTTGGAATTAAATTCGAATATCTTTACCAATGAGTTATTAACCATTAGAAATTTCCCTTCCGGAGTGGATCTGAAAAGACCCACAGGGATATTATCCATTATTGAACTGAATCCGATATCGGCCATATCTTTATCTGATTTTGTCATGCTTCTATCCTTTATCCTTTGTTATTCCTGCAAAAATATTATTTCTAATCAGATATCGCTTTTATTGCAGTATCTGAGAGATCTGGTTGATGACCAATTCTACTTCAGCTCTCCCATCAATATTTTGGGGGGAAATTATCATAAGATAATAGGGGGTTGTGTCCGGAGAAAATTTTCTCAATACGATCTTATCCAGAATGTTTATGTCAAGAGAGATATTATTCGCATCAGGCTGGTTTAAGAAAGATGCAGCTTTTTCCAGTGATTCTCCAAGGATAGTTGAATATGCTGCAAGGATCTCATCATTTACCGGGCTGTTGAAAACACCAATAGGCAGTCCGTCAAGGTCGGCTATTACAGCTCCGTGAAAGCCACCCCGCTTGCACATTCCCGATAACAATCTCTCCAAAGGATTTCCCCCTTCCGGTTCCACCTGTGGTGGTTCCTTATAGGTAGCTTCACTGATCGAAGGACCATTCTCCGGAACATCTGAATGGTTAATATTATCTTTATCTATTAAGATATCTTTTTCATGTTCAAATTCTTCGTTTTCAACAAAAACCTTTTGAGTAATGAATTCTTCACCCTTACCGGTATTATTTTTTGAGAGGGGAATGTCTTTTAGCAATTCATTGAACAGGTTTGTAGTTTCTGAAAAATTAAAAGAGTCCCATACTTGGATCTTCATCTGTCTCTCCTGTAATATTTTTTGTTTCTCTCTCTTTTAACTCAAGAGCTAACTCAATAAATGGTTTTGAAGCAATGTTCCCCTGAGGCATCATTGATACCGGAACAGAGTACATACTGGCTTTCTCAAAATAGTCACTATTGGGAATGATCGTGTTATAAAATACTTCTCTCGGAAAGACCTTTTTTATTTGCTCCAGAATATTCTTTTCATATTCACTTTCACTTCTGAACATATTAATTATGACGCCGTTGAGGTCGAGATCATCATTGTGATTGTCTTTGATCTCCTTTATGGTTCGGAGAAAGATCGGAAGGGATCTGAGAGAGAAAGTTTTGCAATTAATTACCAGAATCAGGTCATTACTTATCTGCATCAATGATGATACTAACGTGCCAACACCTGCAGGAGTATCAATTATCACATATTGGTACTTTCCGGCAAATTCTTTAATTATTGCACCCAGCTCACCGTTTCTTGCTTTGTCCTCGAGAAGGAAAATGTCAGATGTTGAAAGTTCTCCGACTCCAAGGACACTCATTGAGCCATCCCGGGTTGTTTGTACTGCTTCTTCAGGTGTGCACTTCCCTGTGATTATATCCAGGATCCCGAGAGCGGTCCTGTCTTTAAGATTACTTGCGTTTGCTACGCCTCCCTGTGGATCTCCATCAACCAATAAGACTGAGTTGCCCATTTTGCCAAGACTGTAAGCCATGTTAAATGCAACGGTAGTTTTTCCTACGCCCCCTTTCTGACTGGCTATCATTAATATATTTCCCATCTAACTTTCTCCTGTATTTATTGTTGATTGTTAAATATATGTGGAAAATTCTTGTTTATCTGGATCAAAGATTCCACATTCTCTTTGAGACTTCCCCCCATTTTTACAATAATATCATTAATATTTATAAGTTCATTAGATCCGGGGATATTCAGCCCGGTCAGATCTTTAAGTTCCTTTGTTAACTTTATCCCTTCCATGTTGTCTGCTATTGATCTCTGCATTAGTCTCACTTCATCTATATATGAGATATTATTCATTAACAGAGTCATTATGTTTAAGTTGTCACCGTCAAGATGCTCACCGATCTTATTAAAATGTACAATGAATTCCCCTGATTCAAGGAAAAATATCCTGTTAATTGCTTTGGTTTTAGTAAAAAGGCCCTGCCGACAACTTATCAATATACCATTTTCAATTATGATTTCTCCGTCTATATCCGGAAATAGGATTGTCGCAGTTTTCTTCCCCATCTCAAAACTCTGAAGAAGGTCGGCCAGAGAAAAATTTGATAACTCCCCCTCCAGAATTCCCGGATCTTTTTTGTTTTTCGATGATCTTTTCAGAGATAATTGTATCCGTGCCAGAAGTTCCGCTTTATCGACAGGTTTTGTTATGTAGTCATCTGCGCCCAGCTCTAATCCTTTTACTTTAATATTTGTCCTGTTAACTGATGAAAGGAGGAGAATAGGTGTGTTTGATAATCCTGGAGTTAATTTTATCTCTTTTAATATCTGAATCCCGTCTTTTCCCGGCATCATTATATCCAGAAGTATCAGGTCGGGATTGGATCTTTTCATGATCTCGATACCTGCATCACCATCTTGCGCACTTAAAACATTCAGTCCGAAATCTGTCAGGTATTCTTCTATAACTGCTGTAGTTACCTGATCATCGTCAATGATAAGTATCGTATTGTCACTCATAATTTTTTTTGTTTTTTACTTAACTCTTAAATACCAGATCGTCATCCATAATGTCCATTCCACATTCAAGATTTTCCAGCCAGGTATAATATTTTTCTATTGTATCTTTACCCTTCATTATAGCTCCATGCTGGGGTGCAATAATCTCAATATCATATTTTCTTATCATTTTTACCCATTTCTTCAGAAGTACACCGCTTGCAATATATCTTTTGTGGAAACCTTCCAGATATTGAATGTGGTCATCAAAAGATTCAACAAAATCATAATTCTGCCCGAATGATGCTCCCAGATCTCCTGAATACAATATCTTTGATTCAGGGCTGTAAAGTTGGAAATTACCTGCTGAATGGAGGAAATGGGCTGGAACTGCATTTAAAGTTTTTCCGTTTAATGTAATATCCATACCTTTATCTGGAATAGGAGTGATCTGTTTTATAACTATATCATCAACTCCGAAATGGGATATGAAACGGATCCATATCTCCGGTAAATATGCTTTTGCATCTGTCATCATCATCCACGCGTTTGCTGAGGCGACAATATCCGGATCCTGGTGAGAGAAAAAAATATGTTTTATTTTTGATACAGAACTTATAGCATCTGCCATTTTTGAGATCAATGCAGCATAGACCTTATGTCCGCCCGGATCCAGCAACATTGCTTCATCTCCATCGATTATTACATGCTGTGTAGACTGGATCATATTACCGACGGAAAGATTGTTGAACATAATACTTCTATGCCCGTTATTGTTAAATAATTCTATCATTTCAATTTCTCCTTTCTTCAGATTTGGAAATAATCTTTCATTTCCTTTTCCATGTTTAGAAAGTTGATAATACTTTCTCTATCTCTTCTGCTGCTCTTGACATACTCAGGAAAACGAGTCCGAGCTTTGCTTCCTCCCTTGTTAAAGTTAAGAGTACGGAGTGAGGCCCGGACTGAGTGATCACAACATGCCCGTTTTCACCCCTTAAGAATAATTGCTGAAGTTTCCCTCGTTTCAACTCCTCTGATGTTCTGACTCCCATGCTCATCATTGCAGCACTCATTGCCGCTATTTGTGTCTCAGAGAGCCCCTGAGGCAGAATGTGGGCTATTATCAATCCATCTTCGGAAATAATTGCACTAGCCTCAAAATCGTTGGTGCTTGATTGTAACTTCAGTAAAATTTTGTTTAATTCTTCTGGTTTTGACATTTGGTCCTCCTTTCCATTAAATGAAACCATTACAAAAAAGATATCGTTAATTTTATAAATTATAACATAATGAACAGAATGATTCAATTGTGACTGAAGAGTTGAATACAGTATTATTTGTGCTAATTCAGAGCAGGTTTTTTATTTTTTATTGTCAGAGAATTTTATGTTTAATTCTTCAAGTTGCTTTTCGGAGATAGTGGAAGGGGATCCGGTCAGCAGGCAGAGTGATGAAGTGGTCTTTGGAAATGATATTACTTCCCTTATCGATTCCTCTCCCGTTAAAAGCATTATTATCCTATCCATTCCCAATGCAATTCCGAGATGGGGAGGTGCTCCGAACTTTAAAGCATCGACGAAAAACCCGAATTTTTCATCTATCTCTTGATCGGAGAGTTTTAATAATCTGAAGATCTTTCTCTGAAGATCAATATTATTGATCCTCCGGCTCCCGCCTCCAACTTCTACACCGTTCAGGACCAGATCATAAGCAATCGAGTTCACTTTAAGAGGGTCGGAATCAAGCAGGTCGATCTCGTCCAGTTTGGGAGATGTGAATGGATGGTGGTTGGAGTCAAACCTTTTTTCATCCTCATTATAAAAGAATAGCGGGAAGTCCACAACCCAGAGAAACTCAAGTTTATTTTTATCGATCATATCTTTGCCGAGATATTCTCTCAGCCTTCCCGTGAGGTTAAGTGCCTGATCTTTCAGGCCTCCTATCAGAAAAATAATATCGCTATCCCTGACAGACTCAGTCTTAAAGAAGTTCTCTATCGAAGAGGCGTCAATCTTTAAAGAAGACTTGTAGCCCTCTTCCCCTTTTTTCATCCATATGGCTCCGGCTCCACCCTGCTCCCTGACATATTCATTTATATTGTCAAGCTTTTTTCTAGAGTATCCTGATCCATTTTCAAGAACGAGACCTTTTATCACATCTCCTTTGGCTGTTATCGAATCAAGAATATTTGATCCAAGCAATCCTGAGCTTTCTGAAAAGTCCCTGATCTCAAGTGGAATCCTCAGGTCCGGTTTGTCTGAACCATATTTTTCCATTACTTCAGCATAAGTTTTTACAGGGAATTTAGTTGTGATCTCTTTTCCGGTTATCGCGAAAATTTTCCTGATCATATCCTCAATAATTTCAAAAAGTTCCTTAGGCTCACCAAAACTCATCTCAATATCGATCTGGGTGAATTCCGGTTGTCTGTCCGCCCTGAGATCTTCATCCCTGAAGCATTTTACTATTTGATAATATCTTTCAAATCCTGATATCATCAACAATTGTTTGAACAGCTGGGGAGATTGAGGGAGAGCAAACATTTTTCCTTTATAGATTCTGGATGGCACCAGATAATCCCGTGCTCCTTCCGGAGTGGCTTTAGTAAGCATGGGCGTTTCAATATCAAGAAACCCTAATGAGTCGAGGTAATTTCTGACCAAAAGATTAACTTCACTTCTGATCCTGAAATTTTTCTGGAGTTTACTATTTCTGAGATCAAGATATCTGTATTTGAATCTAAGTTCTTCGGAAACATCATCATTGTTTTCGGGGAAGAAAGGTGGTAGCTCTGATGAATTCAAAATTGTTATACTCTCAGCAATTACTTCAACATTGCCGGTAAACATTTCAGGATTCGGATTAGATCTTTTAATCACCTTCCCGTTTACGGCAATAACATATTCATTGTTGATCTTCCGGGCCAATTCCTTATCAGCAAAGTTTTCATTTATAACGATCTGAAGTATCCCTTCCCTGTCTCTCAGGTCTATAAATGTTAGTCCGCCAAGTTCCCTTTTTTTATTTACCCATCCGTAAACAATAATATTCTGATCGAGATATTTTTCATTTATTTGTCCGCAATACAGGTCTCTCTTCAACAATTTTTCTTCAGCCATGTTCCCAATTCTCCCCTTCCTATTTTGATCTGTTCTCTGGTTTCCATATTTTTTATTGAAATTTCGTTGTCTGCAAGTTCCTCTTCTGCAAGGATCAAGGTGAAATTTGCGCCCAGTTTTATCCCTTTCTGTAATTGCTTGCCAAATTTTTTTGATGAATAATCCTGGTAAATTATGTATCCATTTTTTCTCAGTTCGTTTGAGAGTTTAAAAGCTTCTGCCATTGCTTCATCTCCCTGATACGCAATGAACAACTTTATAGTCTTGTCAGGAGTCGGATTGTCCATGTTGAGGAGAATTCTTTCAATACCTCCGGAAAAACCTATTCCGGGGAGATCCTGGCCGCCCAGTTCTTTGACGAGATTGTTATATCTTCCTCCACCAAGGATAGCATTCTGAGCACCAAGCTTTGATGAAGTGATCTCAAAAGCAGTTTTTGTATAATAATCAAGTCCCCTTACAAGCTTCTTGTTCTCTGTGTAATCCAGACCGAGTAATTGAAGATTGCTCTTTACCTCTTTGTAGTGCGAACTGCAATCTTCACAAAGATGATCTGATATCTTAGGCAGGTTATCTGCAAGGGCAATACATGATTCAACTTTGCAATCAAAAATTCTTAGTGGATTGGTGTCTATCTTTCTCTGGCAATCGGAACAGAAATGGGCCCTGTTCTTCTTTGCATCTTTTGTGAGGGTTTCAAGATACTCGGGCCTGCAGTCTGAACATCCTACGGAATTAATAAAAAGCTTCATGTCACTTATATTCAGTGTTTCTAAAAAATCCAGAGCTGAAAATATCACTTCCGCATCAACATAGGGCGAATTATCACCAAACACCTCTATTCCGAATTGATGAAATTGTCTATATCTGCCTTTCTGGGGTTTGTCATATCTGAACATGGGACCGATATAAAAAAATCTGTGAGGGAAGTGTTCATTCATCAGGTTGTGTTCGATCAAAGATCTGACAACAGAAGCTGTGTTCTCGGGTCGGAGAGTCATACTCCGTCCTGCCTTATCTTCAAATGTGTACATCTCTTTCTGTACAACTTCCGTTTCATTTCCAATTCCTCTGGAGAACAATTCACTCCTTTCGAATATTGGAGTTCGAATCTCTTTATAGCTGAACAACCTGAAATATTTTCTTATGCGATCTTCAAAATATTGCCATTTTTCAACTTCCGGAGAGTAGATATCTTTTGTCCCCTTCGGTGCATTTAATTTATTCATAGGTACCCCAATGATTTCAGTATATCTTCGTGTATTCTTTTCCTCTTTCCGATCTTTCCCTTGGTCGCAGTTATGGACCTTGAGATATTGAGGATAGATTTTAATAGTTTTGATCTTGATTGTCCGGAAATATTTTCATTGTTTGTATTCGTGCCGAAAGAGTCATTTTCCAGATCGATATATTCTACTCTGTTTTCAACTCTGCCCGGGTAGAAAATAATCTGATTAGGGAATTCGATCACTGAGAATGCATCAAAATATGCTTCCGGAGAAAATGTTTCCAATATGAGTTTGTTCTCTCCAGTTGAAGACAGGACTGAAGTCCCCTGCATGAATTCCGGTTTTTTAATTCCGGCAATATCAAGGATCGTCGGAGCTATGTTCAGGTTCGATGTCAGATCACTTCTCTTTCCCCCTTCTTTGATCCCCTTGCCTGAAATAATAAAAGGGACATGCGAATATATCTTATTCAAATAATGGATGTGTCCATAATTATCAAGGTATTCTCCGAAACCTTCGCCGTGATCCCCGACCAGCAGAATCACTGATTTGCTGAGGATATTCTCTTCTTCAAGGAAATTGATAAGTTTTCCGATCTGAAGATCCATATATTTCACACTTTCCAGATATAGCTTTTTCTTACTGCCATTATCTTCATTAAGAGTGTATAAAAAACTGAGATCTGCTTTTGAAGGCTTCCCGCTATTATTAATAATTGTGAAAACAGATTCGAGATTTTCTGAAAAGTAATTTTCTTTCTTACTTCCCTTCAAACGCAAATTATCAGGATAAACTATCTCAATATTCTCCGGGTTTTCCGGCTTAAACAGGAGATCCAAGTAAGTAATACCTGTTATTTTATATTTCGGATCGCTCTCTATCTGTGATGGGATCTTTGATATGAATTTTATTTTTGTTTCACCGGGCTTCAGCACAATGCTTTCTTTTATGAGAGGGTAGAGGCTGTTGTTGATCGAGAATATTTTAGTGTTATCGGACCATATCTCAAACCTGCCGTCAAAATAGGGGGGGAAATATGGCTCGTGAGGGTCAGAATAGTGGGCCCATATAAATGATCTTTCACCTTTCATATCTTTTATCAGGGGAAACAGGTCTCTGTTAACCTCTTCAGCAGATTTTGTCCACACAGATGGGGGGAAATTTTCAATATAATTATCAAATCCTCTGTCCAGGCCGAAATCATTTTTAAGGACCCCAAGTGAGATAACTGCGGCTGTCCTGAATCCATTCTTTTTCATCAATTGTGTCAGAGACGGATGTCGTGAGTTGTTAACCTGCCCGTTATTGTAAAGCCGTAGATCATGAGGGTATTGGGAGTAGAACATGGAGGCGTGAGAAGGGAGAGTGATAGGAATAACAGAATAGCAATTTCCGAAAGTTATTCCCCCGGCTGAAAGTGATTCAAGATTAGGTGTGTCCGAGTTCCCCGGGTTGTAATTAATAGCATCAGCTCTCATCGTATCTATTGTTATAAGGAATATATAAGAAACTTTGTTATTTCTGCATCCTGTGATCGAGAGGATCAGTGTAAGAATAATGGCAAGCTTTATAAATTTCATTTGCCAAAACCTTCCTTCATTTTTTCGTAAACATGATTAATATCGTAAGATACTACTTTTGTATCACCGATCACTCCCATATAGTTAGCGTCACCATTCCAACGCGGGACAACATGAAGATGGACGTGTTCCTTTATCCCTGCCCCTGCAGCTCCGCCTACATTCATCCCGATATTAAATCCATCGGGAGAAAAATTTCTTTTCAGTATATCTATAGCTTTGTTCATTAAATCCCATAATTCAACAGAAGATTCAGGTGATATTTTTTCCGGAGAATTAATGTGATCGTATGGAACTATCATTAGGTGTCCGGAACTATAAGGATATTTGTTCAATATTACAAAAAATTCTTTTCCAAGATAGCATATCAAAGAATCTCTATTCAACTCTTTCTGGAGTTTACAGAATATGCAACCTTTTATTTTGCCAGTACTGGAAATAAAATCCCATCTCCACGGTGCTGACAGAAATTTCATTTCTTTTTGTCTAATGCACTCTCGAAGAGGTCTCCTACGGTAGTAACCGATTCGCTTTCGGATTTACCGTATTTTTCAAGATCCTCTTTATCTTTTTTTCTTTTCAATTCTCTAAAACTCAGATAAACCCTTTTTCTGGTTCTGTCGGTAGACTGGAGGATCACCTCATATTCCGTACCTGTCAGGAATTTCGCCTTTGCTTCCTCAAATGTGATCTTCTTTTCATCTATTTCGCCAAGGCGGATGAACCCTTCGATAAATTCACTTATCTCACATCTGATTCCAGTTTCAGTAACTGCTTTAACCTTTATTTTGACCTTATCGCCCGGTTTATGAGTAGCAAAAAATTCATTCCATTGATCTTCATGAAGCTGTTTATATCCAAGTTTTACTTTGTAGTTCATGTCGAGATCATCACTGATGATCATTACATTGATCTTTTCTTTCTCTTTCAGAAAATCGTCAGGAGAGTCAATCCTAAAATAACATATATCGGATATTTTAATTACACCTTCTATCCCCTTTTCAAGTTCTACGAAGACACGTGATTTGATTATCTTCTTAACAAGGCCTTCTACGATCTCTCCTCTGTTATGATTTTCCATATATTTGAGTTCCGGCCTCATTCCGAGCTGCTTCAAACCAAGTTTGATCCTTCTCTCTTCCGGGTTAAGCTCAATGACCTGAACCCACATTATCTCTCCGACACCCACATATTCCTCAACAGATTTAGGTTTCCCTTCCCATGTAAGATCTGATATATGAAGTAATCCCTCTACTCCTTCTTCGAGTTCGATAAAAGCTCCGAAATCAACAGTTTTCATCACTTTTGCTTCCAGACGGTGTCCTACGGGATACTTATTTTTAATATCGATCCATGGGTCCTGGTATTTTTGTTTAAGCCCGAGAGAGACTTTGCTATTCTCTTTGTCAATGCTGAGGACCTTTACTTCCAGCTCATCATCTTTCCTCAGTTTTTCCTTGGGATGGTTAACTCTGCTGTAAGAAATATTATCTTTATGAAGGAGGCCGTCAATAGCACCTATGTTCACGAAAGCACCATAATCTTCAATTCTTGTGACGACACCTTTTACGAGGTCACCTTCTTTTAAAGTTGCAAAGAGGTTTGCAAGTTCATGTGATCTCTCTTCCTCCATGATGATTCTTCTTGATAAAACTCCGGATTTTTCTCTGGGGTTGAGCTTTATGACCTTGAAGTCAAATTTTTTCCCGACGAGGCTATTCGGATTTTTTACTTTCCTGATATCAGCCTGTGTCATTGGAAGAAACATTTCAGCTCCTGCATCAACTTTAAAACCTCTTCCATCAGCAGAAACATTCATAATCCTTCCCGGGATCGTAGAATTGTTATCATAAGCATCAGAGACCTTTCTCCATCCTTCGGCTTTGTCCACATTCTTTTTTGAAACAATAAGATATCCCTGCTTCATATTTACATTCTGACATACAACAGTTACATTATCGCCAATCTTATTGTTAAAGTTACCTTCCCAGTCGAGAAGTTCTTCTTTATTTAATATTCCTTCTGTTTTCTGCCCGATATCCACTATTACGTTATTATCGATAATATCGACGATGACCCCTTCAACATGACTGCTTTGTTTGATCGATTTGAGACTGTATTCCTCCATTAGTTGGGAAAAATCTTCATTTTCCTGGTGGCTGTTTTTCTCTTTAATCTCATCCATTTTAACTCTCCTTTTCTGTTTTAAAATTTCTGAAGAAAACCTTCACATCCTCGATCTCTTCCGGTGGGGTGGATGCCCCCGCAGTTATTCCAACGGAATTAAAGTTCTGAAATATGGTTGTTAATTCAGGATCTCTCAATTCACTGCTGTTTTCTATATGAAAGGTATTTTCATTTATTTTTTTTGAAATATTGTACAATTTTTTTGTGTTTGAGGAATTTTTTCCTCCAATAACGATAAGAAAATCAACTTTCGGGGCAAGTTTCTTTACTGCCTCCTGCCTCTCTATTGTGGCACTGCAGATCGTGTTGAATATTTCGACATGCTCTACACGGTCTATGATCTCAAATATCATCATTTTAAAGAAGCCTGAATCAAGGGTTGTCTGAGCAACAACAGATACAGGTTCCTCATGTTTTAAAAATCTTAATTCTTCTATGGAGTTTACAACTAAACTATCTTTTGCATAACTTCTTATCGCCATGATCTCCGGGTGGTCCTTGTTGCCGATTATTAATATTTTATTCTTTGATAAATTGATCTGTTCAATTATTCTGTGAATTTTCTTCACGAGCGGGCAGGTTGCATCTACGTAGAAGATATCTTTATCTTTAAGAAATTCTTCATCACTTTTTAATATTCCATGAGTTCTTAAAATGAGTTTCTTCTTGTCATTTAATGATCTCAGGTCATCAATATAGTCGATACCTTTCTCTTTAAGATTGTTTAGAACGGTATTGTTGTGGATGAGCTGTCCGTAGATTTCAATGCTCTCATTACTTTCATGAAGTCGGTCAATTATATTCAAGGCCCTTTTCACTCCAAAACAAAATCCAGCCTCTTCAGCTGTATAGATTTTCATAGATTATTAAGCGCTATAATAAACTATATTGTCAGTTTTGTCAATTTCATAAAGCAGTTTAGTGCGGCTTCTCCGAGGAGAAATTTACTGCATAACAGCCCACAAATAGTTAAGGGTTGAATTATTTATTTCCTGGCATTATAATAATACCGATATGGTTAAGAAAATACTATGTATTGATTCTGATATGGTCGCGGTTCAGATGTGTGTAAATGGGCTGAGAAAACTTGAACCTGAAATTCTCACTGATTTTTGTGAGTCTCTGGATGAGGGGCAGAAGCTATTTAATGAGAACTATTACGGGCTGATAATAATTGATCTTTCTATATTGAGCAAAGATATACTTGAATTCATTGAGGAGATCAGAAGAGGGAACTTTTACGGGGATATAATATTCACGGGAAATTATAAAGACCCGTCAACGTTGAGGAAGATCGAATTGCTTAAAGAGATCGAAGTCCTTTTGAAGCCATTTGACATTGAATGGTTCATATCCCGGATCGAAAAGTATTTCAGTGATAATATCTCCATCGGGAACAGGATAGACTCCATCGGTCCCTGTTTTTTTCTCCGTTTGTTGAACCTTGGAAGTTGTACTATTACCTGTAAAATATCAAAAGATGATAAGGTAGGAATGATCTTTTTTGAGAATGGGCAGATTATCAGTGCGAAGTCCTGGATGAACTCCGGAGAACTTGCACTTGTTGATCTGCTTGAGCTCTCAGATGCAAGGATCGATATAATCGGTGATAAAAAATCCGTATCAAGAAAGATCAATATGGATTTCAATTCGCTGATCTCTATAGTTTCCTCTCAAACACCAAAAGGTTGTGTTGACAGAGTTGCAGGAGGCGGAACTAACAATTTTGGTTTCATTGAGTTTATTGTTGATGAGATGAATAAAACAGGGAAAGTTGATGGGGAAATGATCGTGAACAGTGCTATTCTGAAAATGGGGCTTAGTACATTTTCTTTCCCCTCAGCCAGTGAAATTGATCTTATTGAACATATTTCAGGAGATATCAAAGACAAGTCAAAATTATTAAAATTTAAAAAGAATATGATGTCTTATCTGAGGGACAGAGAGGTAGGGAAGATCAGAAAGGGAGGATGATTAATGGAATTTAATTTGATAGTTTCTGTGTTGCTGATACTGGCCGGTGCAATTTCCCTGGCAGCAGCAATAGTAGTTACGAACAGGATCAAGGAAAATGTTCCCGAAGAGGTAAAACAGAAATGGATGGTATCATTCGGCCTGATGATATTTTTTCTTGTCGGGTATATTTTTGCAATGTTCATAATGTTCTTTAAGGTATCAGTGCCACTAGAGATCATTACAGGAATAATCTTTATGGGTGGTGGAGTTTTTGTTTACATAATCATAAGTCTTGCAAAGACCACGATCCAGACTATCGAGGAAAAAGAGATCGATCTCTGGTTGTCAAAGGAGAAACTGAGAAAAAAATTGGAAGATAAAGAATAGCTTAAGGGATAATCTCTCAGATACTGATCTTTTCTACACAGTCCAGTCCCCAGATGCATCTGTCCACAAAGAAGTCCCCCAATGGACCTAGTGTGAGTCCTTTCTTTTTTCTCTGCCTGTTCATTTCGGTGATAATGATCATTTTTTTACCATTACTTGTCTGAAAGATCTCTGTCCAGCTGAAGATTGATCTGTATCCGTCACAACCTGCAAAAATATAATAATCACCGGGTTTACCCGGGCCTAAATATTTTTCCAGCCAGGCCGTGAGAGAATAGCCTTTTACAGAATCAAAATTTGTTGATTTGATCCCTCTGCCGTGCCCTATCCTAAACCAGTTACTAATAGTTATAATCGGTATTTTTGTGAAAGAGCTTTTATACCTTTTCCCATTCCTGATATAGTAAAGATGTTCGCTATTGCAGTTTTTCTTTTTGTTAAGTTCAGGGAATAGAGTGTTTGTTGTCCGAAGTAGAGAAAATCTTATTGAAATAACATTATCAAGATACCGGTCATCATACAGATCTCCGGGGCAGATAAGCCGGAATCCTTTGAGGGGTTTTGTATATATATTTTTCTTATACTTCTCACTGCTTTTTGAAGGGAATAATTGTGATCTGTGAAAAGCCAGCGTAACCGGATTATTGTCATCACACATGGTAAGTTCTCCATAGCTGAATCTGGAAGTTTTTCCAGAGGCCGAAGTGAATGATACCATCAGATCAAGGGGTCTGTCGAAGGAATCATTTTCGGTTTTTAGAGGAACTATCCCGTCAAGTATAAAATATACAGGTATTCCGTGATAAATATATGCACCCATTACAATCCCTTCAGGGCTGACCTCCCTGGTTCTAATTCTGATTGTGGAAAGCTTAGAAAGGTATTCACTATTCAGATTGTATTCATTTCTCACTTTCCCGGAAATCCTGATTGATAATCCGGAAGGAATGGACTCTTTTATAGCAGGACAAGTTGCTGATGATAAAGCGTCTGCTTTTTTGTTTTCTGCCAATAATAGATGTGATGAAATCATCATTAGTGTAAAAGAGATCAATATATAGAACTTTGTTGAAGATTGTATTTGCTTCATTTTTCCTCCTTTGCAAATGTAAATAAATAATGGCAGGCAAGGGGGTTTCCCCCGGAACCCTAACGGTAAGTGTCCATTGCAGTTCAGCCTTAGGACTACTAACTCGGAGGTTAAAGTTGTTTATACTATATAAATCATCTCAAATCAATAATAAATTTGTGTTCTAATTATATACTGAGGGGTTTTTATGAGTTTTGCGGAATTTTTATTTTGATATACAATAAAATATCCTGTAGATTCTGAATAAAGGAGTAATAGGCATAAATGAATTTTGATTTGAATCGATTGTTGGGTAGGTTAAAAAGATATAGAAAGATACTTATAGTTTTACTATCCCTCGTTATCCTATATTCTGTTATCCCATTCCCTGATAATCTTTTTGATGTTGATCACAGCATTGTTATCAGAGATCGGAACGGGGAATTGCTCAGGGCATTTTTGAATGAAGATGAACAATGGTATTTCCCTTCTGATCCTGATGTTAAATTTTCTGATAAACTCGTCAAGTCTGTAACAAATTTTGAGGACAGATATTTTCATTATCATCCCGGCGTTAATCCGGTCTCAATTTTACGGGCTTCGATCAGTAATATTGCAGCAGGAAAAGTAAAGAGCGG
>DBOL01000027.1:0-16245 GCA_002299555.1 Candidatus Aminicenantes bacterium UBA647 | reverse complement strand
TCGAGATGTTTCAGTCCATTAAAATGGAGATTAAATATTCCAAAAAAGAGATATTGAGGATGTATCTGAACAATGCACCATATGGAGGGAATATAATCGGTGCCAATGCTGCATCATTGAGATATTTTGGCAAGCCTCCCTCTACTCTCACTTGGAATGAGGCAGCAGTTCTTGCTGTGCTCCCTAATTCTCCGGGTCTGATATCACCTCTTTTAAACAGGGATCATCTTATCAGAAAAAAGAATCGACTTCTTAAGAAATTATTTAGCAGAGATATTATTTCAGAGGATATCTACATGCAGAGTTCATCTGAAACTGTACCTTCGGGCATTATTTCATTTCCTTCAATTTCTCCTCACTTCTCCGAGTATATGAAGGGTTTTTATGGAAATAAAAGCGATCTGATAAGATCGACGATAGATAAAGAACATCAGGTTAGAATTGAGCATCTTGTAAAAGAACATCTTAAATATCTGTCAACATTTGGAATAAAAAATGGTGCTGTAGTTGTAGCAGAAACTGTCAGTGGCAAAGTCAGGGCATATTGCGGATCTCAGGATTTTTTTGATTTTGAGAAAAATGGACAGGTGGATGGCGTTAGAGCAGCAAGATCATCGGGGTCTATCCTGAAACCATTCCTTTATGCTTTGGCCATAGATGAAGGTGCGGTTCTCGAGAAGACCATCCTTAAAGATATACCTTCCTATTTCGGTTCTTTCTCTCCCTCGAATGCTTCTATGAAATTCAGCGGAGTAGTTTCTGTAAAAGAGTCACTTATCAGATCACTAAATGTCCCTGCGGTCAGGCTTCTTAATTTTTATGGGTTACATAAATTTTTTCTTTTTCTGAAGAGCAGCGGAGTGACCACACTCGTTAGAGATCCGGATGATTACGGCCTGACATTGATCCTTGGCGGAGCCGAAACAAGACTCATCGATCTGGTGAGGCTATATAGAGGACTAGGGAACTATGGAAGATTTTCACCTTTGATATTCTCCCCGGATTATCAGGAGAGAGATGAAAATGGAGACCTGATAAGTGCTGAAGCATCTTATCTGACTCTGAATATGATGAGAGAATTGAAAAGGCCGGGGGCAGAATTTTATTGGGAGCAATATCAGAACAAAACACCATTGGCATGGAAAACCGGAACAAGCTATGGGCAAAGAGATGCCTGGTCTGTCGGTGTAAGCCCGGAGTGGACTATTGGTGTATGGATCGGGAATTTCAGAGGAGAGGGGAATCCAAAGCTCGCCGGGTATTCATGTGCTGCGCCCTTGATGTTTGATATTTTTAATTATCTTCCAAAGGAGAGGTCAGGTAAATGGTTCAATAGAGATGGATTGAATTTTAAACCTTTGGAACTCTGCAGCAAGACCGGATTTCTGGCAGGGGAATATTGCGAGGAGACCGTGGTTGCAGATGCTCCTGCAGGGCCGGGGGTTATTCCTCTCTGTCCATATCACAAATCTATTTATGTAACCATGGATGAGAAACACAGTGTTTGCTCCCTTTGTTGGAGTGAGGGGAAATACAAGAAGGTGATAAAATTGATATTTCCGCCGGATGTTTCACAATTTCTCAGGGAGAAAGGAGATATTGTTGATTCTATTCCACCCCACATAAAAGGGTGTTTATCCGGATCGGGATCCAATCCGATCCAGATACTCTACCCGGTGAAAAATGCGAGAATTTTAATACCCGTAGATTTTAGCAGAAAGGTTCAGAACATAACTATCAGGGTTGCTCATAAGTTCAAAGACAAAGAGATATTCTGGTATATAGACAAAATATATAAGGGAGTAACAAAAAATAAACATAAAATGATAATCGATCTCTCTCCCGGGTGGCATATACTTGAAGTTTTAGATTCGGATGGAAATAACGCAAAGAGAAGATTTTATATATCGTTCACCAGAGATTCCTGAAGAAACTTAAATCCCCCTTTTTTTCTCAGATATTTCATTGTAGATCAGAGCAGATATCAGGATTAAGCATCCTGTAAAAATTCTGATCAGGTTTCCCTGTTCTCCGAACACTGTCATGGAGATGATTATAGCGAGTGGTATTTTCAGATTATTCAAAATAGAAATTGTCCCTATATTTGATCGCCTTACTCCCAAATTCCACAAAAAGAGTGCAATTCCTGATGGTATTGTTCCCAGATAGAGAAGTGTAATTGCCTCTTTCCCGGACATTGAAATGTTACTCATATCTACAGTTGTCAGGACAGAAATTAACGTGATCACCATGGCTCCGAAATAAAGATATGCAAATATATCTCTATCCCTGAGATCTTCTCTGGCCTTCATTGTTTCTCTGTAATACACCTGGCCCCAGGCAAAGAATATATTTGAAAATTGAAGAAGAATAAATCCCGGGATAAAAGTTACGGAAGAGATCCCTTTATAAACGATCACTGCTGTTCCGGAGATTACCAATAGTGAAATGATGAAATAGTTTCTGTGAAGTTTTTTTTTAATCAGATCATGAATAAAGGAAACATAGAGAGGGGTAAAGATCGTAAACAGGGCCACTTCGTATCCTTTAAGGAATCTATAAGAATATATATATGTAATATACATAAGTCCGAATTGAATTGTCCCGATCAAGATCAATTTTAATTTCAATTTTGATCCGATGGTTCTTATCTTTATAAATGGTAGAAAGACAATGAATGAGAGTGCGATTCTGATGAATGATATCAGATTAGGATGGAGATCTGCAAGGTTATTTTTGATCAACCCGAAGGAGAAAGACCATATAAGTGAAGCAGAGAGAAGATAGAGCATTATGGTGTCATGCCGGCTACGAATCCTGATGTTTCTCTGGAACGTGTTTCAAATAAACAATCAATTATTGTTGCGGCATTAAGAGAATATTTGCGAAAGACCGGAAAATTTAATGCGATATTCTTTAAAGCTGAATCGGAACTGTAGTACAGTGAAATGAGATTGTCCATAAAAGGGAATATCCTTACGAGATCTCTCGCTTTTCTCAGGTTCGCAAGGACCCTTGTTTTGTTCTTCAACTTAGATTGGGAAACACTCTCCTCCATGTAGCATTTTTTTGAAAACTCTTCCGGCTCTGCATTTTCATCTGAGGGGTACAACCCGGAAATATAGTCAGTGTAAATACTATATGCAGGTTTTTCAGTAAAGTCACTTTTTAGTATTCCCCATGGCCTTATCCCGGGAGTCGCATCATCAATTATCTGATAGAAAAATATCTTGTCGGGATAACTTCTTTTTTTCATCTTCTGCAGAAATTCGAGGTATCTGTTTCCCTGTTCTTCTTCCGGAAATAATTCGGTGTCCCAACCTGTTTCTGTTATCCAGAACGGGGCGGAGGAAAAACCGGACTCATCTATGATCTCTTTTACAGAGGGTGTTATGTTTTCCCCTATCTCAAGAGATTCAAAAATTGCATAAACTCCCGTGTTCTTATAAATATGGTGGGAGACTATATCTATATATTCAGAGCATTCTGTCAGAATATATTTCATCCAGAAATACCACTCACTACCCTGATTCACTAGATGTGCAAGTTCCGGTCCTGCAATAAAGGAGAGTGGGCTGCTATTTCTTATGGCTTCAGCAGCAGGCAGGAATATTTCATCTACAAAAATGTCTTTTCCCGGAGCAAAGAATTTTTTCACATTCGGTTCGTTCCAGATGTTCCAATATGTTATATCTTCTTTATACCGGCTTGCCGTTTTAGAAACAAAGTTTCGCCAGTTCTCCGGGTTGTCGGGTGGGTAATTATCCCCTTTATTGTTGTTGCTCCAATCCGGTGAAGAACTGAGGACACCGAGAATTGTTAATTGATTCTCTCTACTAAATTTCACAATTCTGTCGATCTCGCTATAGTCGAATTTCCCTTTTTCTTTCTCAATGACTGACCAGTAGAGGTCGATCCGGATCCATTTTATCCCTGCCTCTTTTACTTTTGCAAGGATCTCATTGCTGCCAGCATGTGCATTGATTCCGTAAGGAGATTCGTTACCTGAGAAAAAAAGAGGGAAGAAGATAAGGAAAACAACAAATAATAACTGCTTTCTTTTCACCGATTCATTATAGATTTACACGTAGATATTGTCAATCTGATATCTGATGGCTCTCTTTTGAAAGATCAATTAATTCAGGTGGAAGCTTTATCAATGCATCCAGATAGTCAGATTTTCTTTTCACCCAGCCTGAGGTTGAGACGAGGATTTGCCTGATCTTATTATTAAATATTTCATATTTTCCGAAATAATTGAAGTGTTTCTGTAAAAAATACAATGCAGAAATATAATTAGGCTCTAATTCTATTGCGTGGACAGCTTCAATCTTTGCTAATTCACTTTTGTTGAACCGTATCAGTATATGTGCCTTTTCCATTTTTATAAAGGGGTTAAATGGATCTATCTTTTCAAGTTTTTCAAGAGGGGCGATTATCTCTTCAGAAAGTCCCGGGTATTGCATCCCCTTTTCCAGCAGAGTGCGAAATATATCAGATTCCAGAAAGTAAGCTTTACTGAAATATGGATTGATCTTTATAATTTGTTTAACATTGTCCAGGGCGGAATATAAAAAGATCGGATCAGAAGTCTTGCGAAATTGATCGATCAGGAGATCTGCTCTGTAATTGTACGGCCTTAAATTCATTCTGTTGAATTTGCCTGCTTTTTTTAAAGAGTCAAAAACAGAGACCAGGTCTTTCTGATTCCCCACTCTGCTTGCCAGAAGTTCCGAATAGTAGGGGAACACATATCCGGTAAATATTGTGATCATCAGTATTGATACTGAAACAAATTTCATTATATTCGAATTGCTGTGAAAATATATTTCACTCTTAAATAGGGTTTTGAGTAAAAATATGAATAGAAAAAAGAAAAATGTTTGAAAAATTATATTAAAAAACAGAGATTGAAAGAGTAGATATAATATCAGGATCTTCGAAATGTTGAAAAATGGGCCTTTAAATATTCTTTTTAAGATAAAGAAGAGAGAAAAGAGAAGTATAAATATTCCCCATAATCCGAGCTCAGAAATTATTTTAATGTAATCGCTGTGAGGCATCAGTGGGACCTTAAAATAGTTGGCAGGTCCGTACTTCTGTTTGAAATTGTAGGTTTTTGAAAGCTCGGAGAAGTTATCTGTACCGGTACCGAAAAATATATTATCTCGAAATATTTTAAGGCCTACATTCCATATTTGAATTCTGTCTGCTGAGTATGGATCCTCATAAATCGAAAAATGGAACATACTTCTAATCGGATTCGGGATTATGAATGTCAGTAATATCAGGATCAGGACGATTGGGATCGCTTTTTTGTTCCTGGCAAGCACCAGAAGCAAAGAGAAGATCGCGACACCCAGAAAAGCTGCTTTTGACTGAGAAATATATAGTGCTGAAAGATTAAGGAAGATCAATAGAAGGTATGTATAGTTGATCTTTTTTAAAAAATAGTAAAGAAAGATCAAGGATCCTATTCCTGACGTGATACCCGCCATGATCGGATTGGGAAAGAATAGGTCCTTTGAATGTGAAAAGATAAAAATAACAATTGAAATAAATGAAAATACAGAAATAATGGTTCCAAAGATCTTAATATTTCTGTCTTCTTCTCTCTCTTCTATCAAATGCAGTATAAAATAAGCCGAGATAAGAAACAGATCAAAAAAGAATAAAAGAGACTTAATAAAATAGATAGAAAATATTGTTGATATGAGCAGCATGATGTTCACAAGCAAAAGTGCTCTTGTGAAATTTGAAACACCGATGGTTTTTGAAATTACTATTTTCCGGATCAGGAAAGTGATCATCAATACAGCAAAAATCATAAAATAATAGAATGAGGATTTTTCAGGGAAGAAGATCAGAAATATCAGGATCGAGATCAGTTCGATATCCTCGTTCAGAGAGCGGAGTTTAAAAAGGATGTTAGAGATCATTATTTTATATCTCCGTCTGTATTTTTCTGTTTAAGATCCCTGCTCAGATTAGTGTTCAGGAAATCATACCAGGATTTGTATTCAATGTTCCTTCTGTTTAGAGATATAGATTTTCCGGCATGATAAAAAGATGAGAGATATTTTTTCTTTATGTACAATATTCTTGACTTGAGGAAGTGGGCGTAGGGGTTATAATCGTTAAGAGCAATTACTTTCTCCAGGTATTTATCGGCTTTGTTAATATCTTTTTTTGCATAAGAGGTTTTTGCCAATCCAAGTAGTGACTTATGATTGAACTTATTAAAGTGCAGGCTATCCAGGAAATATCCCTCTGCTTTACTTATCCTGTTGAAATTCAGATGGAAGGATCCGGATTTTCTCATACCTGAAGAAACGAAGATGAGAATCTGAGGTATTATCAGTATCAATGTGATCAAAACTGCTGTTTTAGGAAGAGGTGTTTTTTTTCTGTACAACTGAGACATGATAAGAGCGAACAAGAGAGATGCAGAGAAAAAATATAATCCAATATCGATAAGGTTGTACATAAGGATTATGGATAGAATCGATATATACAAAGCATTTTCCCGATTAAATTTCAGAATAAGCTTTTTTCGTAATAATACAATAAGTGAAAAGCCCAATAAAATTAGAATGAGTCCTCCCTCAGCAGTAATTTGAAGAATAAAATTATGTGAGTAAATTGAGCGTGCTTCACCGGGGAGTGTGAACCCTGATATTTTTGATTCATAATTACCAAGTCCATGTCCAAAAAGGGGCCTGGATTCTATCATTCGGACAGCTTGATTCCAGTTAGAGATCCTTAATTTAACCGGGGCAAGTTTTTTTGCTTCAGAAAATCTTAAACCAATAATAATGAAAAGAAAAACTGATAAGGTCATCAGGAGAGGTATTAAAAATTTAAGATTTGATCTCCCTGAGAGATAAAGATATAACGGGAACCCGACAATAAGATAAAGCAATCCGGCAAATGATTGTGTCAGTACTATGTTGAATATCCCGGTTAGGAACAAGATCATCCAGAAAATTTTTGCTCCTCTTCCCCTTGAATTAATAAGATAGTGAAATATTGCAAGAAGGAGGATGGCACATATGAATGTGTACAAAGTAGGAAGAGAGAAAATCGAAAATATCCTGCCGCTTTCCACTCTCGCCCTCATGGCCTTCGAGACCGCCGAAATACCCGAATCCATGCTGTTCAGGTAGATCGGAAACAATATATATTTCTGAATAATTCCATATGAAAAAATCAGGGGAGAAATGACAGAAGTCAGAATAATAAGAATTCTTTTAAGGTCAATATATCGTAAGAGGAGAAAAAGGGAGGTGAAAAACAAAAAAAACAGGGCTTTTTCGAAAAAAAATGTTTTAACATCACTTACAGAATAGTTGATAACCAGAATGAACAGGAGCAAAAAGAGATAAAAGAGTTTTTTGGTCAATATTCAGGGATAAATGTTCAGATAAAAAAAAACGACTGGTAAAAATACCAGCCGTTCTTTTTTTTTAATTTAGTACTACTTTACTCTAGGTCCGTAAACAAAAGCACCGTTTGAATAAATAATATCAAGGTCAAAAGCGGTCAGAGAATTAACTACGTATACTCCATCCTGAGCCATTCCAGCAAAAGTGTTGTCTCTTCCGCCTGAACCGATTGAATAGATGTCACGATTGGTTGCATCACGTGCATATTCCCATGATCCGCCCCATGCATCTGATTCTGGCATTTTCTTGATATGAAAAGTTCTAATGCCTGCGCCACCAAAACCGGCTGCGTCAAGACCTTCAGGTGCAATGTAGTTATCGGTCATATAAGACTCAACAGCTGTTCCGATAGATTTCATGTCACCCATGGTTGCTTTCTGTTTACTCTTCTGAATCGCAGTAAGCAGATTCGGTATAGCAATAGCAGCAACAATACCGATAATAGCAACAACGATAAGAAGCTCAATTAATGTAAAACCTTTTTTGTTCATGATAAATCCTCCTTCGAATTTTAATATATTATAGCAAAAAACATGCCAAGTACATTTACTGCTCTATAACGTTAAAGTTTCACAAGGCAGCCAAAGAAATGAAATAAAACGTCATAATGTTTGACAAAAATTGTCACTCTATTTAACCTTCGGTCCATATACAAAAACACCTGTTGAGAATATAATATCCTTTTCAAAGTCTTGCAATGCATTTAAGATATATGAACCCTCCTGGTCAAATCCATCAAATACTCCATCTCTGCCTGGAGACCCGATTGAATATACATCACGAATTGTTCCGTTTCTAATGTATGTCCATATATTTCCCCATGCATCTTCTTCGGGGAATTTTTTAATATGGAATGATCTGATAGATGCTCCACCAAACCCGGCAGCAGAAAGAGCTGAAGGGGCTAGATAATTATCAGTAATGTAAGATTCAACCGCAGTTCCGACAGCTTTCATATCACCCATCGTTGCCTTCTGCTTACTTTTCTGAATAGCTGTCAACAGATTCGGTATCGCTATTGCTGACACGATACCGATTATAGCGATTACTATTAATAACTCTATTAGAGTAAATCCTCTTTTCCTCATTTGAATTCTCCTGTAATCCTTCAAATATAAGAGAAAGCAATAAATTTTCCATTATTATTCTTCAGCCTCAGCCTTTTCCGGACTTACCTTTCTTTTTCGGTTTCTTTGGTTTTTTTGGTTTCTTATCCTTTTTGGAATCGTCTTCTTTATCATCATCAGCCGGATCATCTTCCTCGGCTTCACTGTCATCTTCTTCACTCGTAGTGCCAATCCCTGTGACTCCCGGGGCATATGTGAAGCTTCCATTCGAGAATATTATATCTTTATTCAGGTCCTCTTCTGTATTTACCCTGTATGAGCCTTCCTGGTCAAACCCCAGAAAGATCCCATCCCTTGCAGAAGATCCTAAATAATATATTTCTTTATCACTCTGGTATTCCCATGGATTTCCCCAACTGTCAGTAGCGGGGGACTTTTTAATGTAAAAGTCTCTTAAACTTTCACTCCCGAAAGTCAGGTCCGCAGGAGCCCGATAGTTGTCAATCATATATGATTCCACCGCTGTTCCAATTGTTTTCATATCGGCCATTGTTGCTTTCTGTCTTGATTTTTGACTTGCAGAAAGTAAATTAGGGATAGCTATTGATGCCACAACTCCAATGATTGAAACAACAATAAGAAGTTCGATAAGTGTAAATCCGTTCCTTCTTTTCATACATCCTCCTTCGATGTACATTAGCAATTAGAGTACCATAGCGGGAAAGTCTGGAATATAGGGTGTTTCAGAGATATTGTCGTTTTTTTACACTTGATACATTTAGTTGAATTGAGACAAAAGTTGCAGTTTGAAATATTTAACTATAACGTAATGGTTGAG
This sequence comes from Candidatus Aminicenantes bacterium UBA647, assembly GCA_002299555.1. Lineage (GTDB taxonomy): Bacteria > Acidobacteriota > Aminicenantia > UBA2199 > UBA2199 > UBA647. The sequence goes on along the minus strand of DBOL01000027.1, from coordinate 6,895 downwards.
GTTAAAAAAAGTCTTCTGCTGAATCGTAATTATGGAATTTTGTGAATTTATCCTGAAATGCAAGCTCTATCTTACCGGTCGGGCCGTTCCTCTGTTTTGCGATTATAAGATCTGCGATCCCCTTTCTTTCTGTTTCTTTCTCATTCTGTTCATCTCTGTGGAGGAACATTATCACATCTGCATCCTGTTCTATAGCCCCACTCTCTTTCAGGTCTGACAACTGATATTTTATTCCGCCTTCCCTTCTTGTTCCCCTTTGTTCTGGAGATCTGTTCAGCTGTGCCATAGCAACAACAGGTATCTGGAGTTCTTTAGCCATCTCCTTTAATGATGCGGATATGATCGCTACTTCCTGAGCTCTGGAATCATTCCTCCTTAAATTCTCTCCGGTGACTTTCATCAACTGAAGGTAATCTACAAAGACTATGTCCAGTCCGCTCTCTCTTTTCAGCCTTCTGGCCCTGGTTTTCATTTCGAGGATTGATAGTGTTGCTGAATCATCTATATAGATCTTGCTTTTTGAAAGTGCTTCTGCTGCCAGTTCCAGTTTCTTCCATTCCTGCTTTGTCAGGGTGTACTTTCCGCGAATAAGTGCACTCATATTAACTTCCGCTTCAGTTGCAAGCATTCTGAGCATTATCTGAAGCTTTGACATTTCAATGGAAAAGAACCCGACAGACTTATTCCCTCTGATCGCTATGTTAGAAACAATATTCAGGCCCAGTGCTGTTTTTCCCATTGAAGGCCTTGCTGCAATTATGATGAGATCGGAGTTTTGAAATCCACCCGTCATATCATCAAGTTCATAAAATCCTGATTTTAATCCTCCGGAATCTCCATGTTTCTGTATCTCTTTTATTTTCTCAATAGTATCAGGGACAATTTTATCCGAAGATTTGAATCCGTCATCTATCTCTGCTCCGGCGATCTTGATGATATCATCCTGAAGTTTGGAAAGAATTGATCTGACATCGGCTTTAGGCTCAAGGCCACTGGAAATAACTTCAGTAGAAGTGTTTATGATCTTTCTAAGTACAGATCTCTCTTTTACAATGTCAACATAGTTAGATATTTCAAAGTTTTCAGGGATCCCGTCAGTAAGTGAATTTAGATAAGCATATCCCCCGACAAATTTAAGTTCATCCTTCCCTAGATGCTCTCCAACTGTCAGGGTGTCTGCTTTTGTCCCGGCCTCATAGACATTGTATATTGCTGCTGCAATTGTCTTGTTAGAAGCACGGTAAAAATCATCAGAGTTTATATCGTTGAAAACAATGTCAATAGATCTGTTGTCGATCAACATTGCTCCCAATACAGCTTTTTCTGCATGATCGCTGCCCGGGAGCTTTGTCTTATCTGAAGAATTATTCACTTTCTTCTGGTTCAGGTTTCTCTTCCGGCTTCTCTTCCTGTTTTTTTTCAGGTTTTTCTTCCGGTTTCTTCTCCGTTTCCTCTTCTCCTTCCTTGCTTACTTCTATTTTCAGTTGAGCTTCAACATCTTCATATAATTTTATCCTGCTGATAAATTCACCCAGTTTCTTTATAGGTTCATCAAGGTGAATTTTCTTTCTTTCGATCTCTACTCCCAATTCATTAAGTTTTTTCTCAATCTCAAGAGTAGTTACTGATCCGAACAGGACATCATTCTCACCCGCTTTCTTTGTGATCTCGATCTTAAGTCCTTCGATCTTCGTCTTCTGTTCTTCAGCTGAAAGTTTCTCTATTTCACGCTGCTTGTCCATCTTCTTTTTTCTGTGGACCATGATCTCAAGATTGTGTTTAGTTACTTCAAGAGCAAAATTATTGGGGAAAAGGTAGTTCCTTGCATATCCGGGTTTTACATCGACCTGATCACCAACCTTACCGAGTTTTTCTATGTCTGAGTTTAATAAAACTTTCATTTTATCCTCTCCTGGATTCAATAAACTTGATAAGGGCCATATGTCTTGCCTGTTTTATTGCTTTACTTAGCTGTTTCTGATGGTAAGCACACGTTCCTGTAACTCTGGCAGGGAGGATCTTTCCTGTCTCGAGAATATAGCTTCCGAGCTCTGATGACTTTTTATAATCGATGAATCTGATACGATCCTTGCAGAATGAGCAATATTTTTTCTTAGAAAAGTATTGTTTCTTGGGGAATCTTGAAGGTCTTGATGGTTTATTTGGTCTCAGCATTTTCTACATCCTCCTCTACTTTTTCCTCTTTTTTTACAGTCTTTTTCTTTGCAGGGGCTTTTATCGGTTTTTCAGGTTTTTCCTCTTTTGCTACGGGTTCTTCAGTTTCCTTCTCTTTTTTTACAGGTTTCTTCTCGTTTTCTTTTTCTTCGGGTTTCTCTGCTTTTTCAACTTTAGCTTCGATTTTCTCTTCTTTTACTTCAACTTCTTTTTCCACTTTGACTTCAACTTTTTTTTCTACTTTAGCTTCGATTTTCTCTTCTTTTACTTCAACTTCTTTTTCTACTTTAGCTTCGATTTTCTCTTCTTTTACTTCAACTTCTTTTTCCACTTTGACTTCAACTTTTTTTTCTACTTTAGCTTCAACTTTCTCTTCTTTTATGACAGTCTCTTTTTCTACTTTAACTTCTTCTTTCACTGTAGTTTCTGAAGGAACCGGTTTGGTTACAGGTTCAGTTTTTACACTTGGAGCAGGTGATGGTACCGGTTTGGTTACAGGTTCATTTCTTACACTTGGAGCATGTGATGGTGCCGTTGAAGGCCTCCCAGACTGGCGATCTCTGTCGGATTCAGGTTTTCTGGAGAATTTCTCCATCCTTTTCCACTTTTTCTCCAGCTTGTTGGTCTTTTTAAGTTTGTCATCAAGACGGATTACAATGAATCTCATCACTTTTTCATTTAACTTCATCCTTCTCTCTACAGCGGCAATTACATCGCCGGGTGATAATGTTTTAATGAAAACATAGATACCTTCATTATGCTTCTCGATCGGATAGGCAAGAGCTTTCCGGCCCCAGTCATCGATATTTTCAATTGAACCATTACCCTTGGTCAGGATATCAGTAATTGATGTTTTGATCTTTTCCGCTTCTTCATCAGCGGTTTCAGGATTGATTATCAATCCTATCTCATACTCTCTTTTCATTTTACCTCCTTTTGGTTTATAGCCTTCCTTCTAAAAGGAAAGCAAAGAGTGTGTATATATTATTTTTTGTCTTTGGCTTTCTTTTCTGCTCCTGCAGATTCTGAAGGTACATTCTTTGCAGATTCTCCCTCTTTTCCTTCTGTCCCTTCTTCTTCTCCTTCGCCCTCTTCTCCTTCTTCTCCTTCTTCTCCTTCTTCCTCTTCTACTACCTCTTCTTCGACAGCTCCCTTGACAGAGACAGCACAAATTACCCTCGAAAGACTTGAAACAATTTCTACATCATCATCAAGTTTGATTAAGTCAAATTTCAGAGAATTTCCAATATGGAGATCATCAACATCAATCTCGATCTTACTGGGAATCTTATGGGGGAGACATTTCAGGTCGATCTCTCTGTTCACAAAATCGAGGATACCATCCTCTAGTCTGACACCGATAGGTTCACCGATCAAGATTATAGGAACACTTACAGCGATCTTCTTTTTGAGATCGATCCTTATGAAATCTGCATGTATTACTGTATCTGAGAGGTAGTCATATTGAATATCTTTCAGCATAGCATCCACTTCGACCTTATCTCTTTTGATCTTCAGGATAGTATTTTCACCCATTTTTGATTTCAGAATGGTTTTTATATCATCCATATTTATTGATATGGGAATAGAATCCTTATTTCCACCATAAATTATTGCAGGAATCTTATTCTCTCTCCGGATTCTTTTCGCAACTTGTTTACCAACTTCATTTCTTGATTCAGCCTTAACTGCTAATATATTGTCCATATTTCACCTCTCTATTTGAATAATTTTGAAACTGATGTTTCTTTGTTAATACTGCATATTGCCTGTGAGAAAAGATCAGCGACTGAAAGCACCTCAATTTTTTTGCTTGCAGCCAGTTCTTCCTGTAAAGGAATCGTATCTGTTATAAAAAGTTTTTCTATTGGGGAATCAGCTAATTTTTTAAGTGCCTTGCCCGAAAGGATCCCATGCGTACAGGCTGCATATATTTTTTTTGCCCCATTCTTTTTGAGAGCTTTAACGGTTTCTGTCATGGTCCCTGCAGTATCAACTATATCATCAACTATTATTGTGTTCTTATCCTTAACATCACCGATAATGTGCATTATTTCCGCTACATTCGCTTCGGCTCTTCTCTTGTCAGCTATTGCAAGTCCTGCTTTAAGTTTTTGTGAAAAAATTCTTGCTCTTTCAACACCGCCGGCATCGGGTGATACTATTACAAGATCTTTCAGCTTCATTTTTTTAAAATGAGATATGAAGATCGGAAGAGCCATAAGATTATCTACCGGAATGTTGAAAAATCCCTGGATCTGGTTCGCATGGAGATCTATTGCAAGTATTCTTGAGAATCCGGAGGTTTCCAGAAGATCTGCAATAAGTTTTGCAGAGATCGGAACTCTCGGTCTGTCTTTTCTATCCTGTCTTGCATAAGCATAATAAGGTATTACAGCTGTTATCCTTCTTGCAGATGCTCTCTTGAATGCGTCACACATCAAGAGAAGTTCCATGATGTGAAAATTAATGTCTTTCGTAAAAGATTGGATTATGAAAACATCTGCACCTCTGACATTTTCCCAACTCTGGAACCTTATCTCGCCATCGGAAAAAGTACCCAGACTTGATTGTCCCAGTTTTTTTTTCAAGTTGCCCACTATCTGTTTTGCAAGTTGAAGGTTGGATGACCCGGAAAAGATCAAATATTTATTCTTTGTCATTTTTTATCCTGGGGCGGGAGGATTCGAACCTCCGAATGTCGGCTCCAAAAACCGATGCCTTTCCGCTTGGCCACGCCCCAATATTAGTTTGATATTTTTGTTTACCCAGGAGCTTTCCAATGAATATATCCGGAAAAGCAGATTTTAGAGCAGTCTTCTGAGCATCATTCGGGAAACAGAACAAAGATGATCCCGTTCCGCTCATTGACACGTAATCTAATCCTAAATTTTCCATTTTCATTTTTATCTCTTTTAATTCCGGAAATGTTTTAAAAGTTGTGAATTCTAACTCATTTTTCAATGTAGAGATATCACCAGAACTTAAAAAGGTATTTATTTTACTTTTTAAGGTGGATTTTGTCAAGTTAAACCGGGAGAAAATATCTTCAGTGGAGATATGTAATCCGGGCATTATAACTGCCACACTTTCTTTTTCAAGTTCGTCAATTAAAGTTAATATTTCTCCAACACCTTCTCCCAGCATAGTCCCTCCTGTAAAAAAAAAGGGGATATCTGCTCCGATCGTTTTTCCCAGATCTATTAATTCACCTATAGGGATTTCCAACCTGAAATAATCCAAAATAAACATCATTATGATCGCAGCATTTGAACTCCCGCCACCAAGTCCGGAACCGGCCGGTATCTTTTTCCTGACATGTATATTGAACCCCTGATCCAGCCCGAATTTATCATACATAAGTTTAAAAGCTCTGATTATTGTATTTGAATTGTCCCAGAGAATGGTTTTGCAGTCACCTGTCAGCACGACCTCATTTCTATGATTCTCATTTATTTCGATGGTGTCGTGTAGTGATATGGTCTGAAATATTGTTTTTAATTCATGATACCCGTTTTCTCTTTTTCCGGTTATTTCCAGCCCGATATTTATTTTGGCAAAGGATCTGAATTCCATTTTATTCAGAATTGCTCCGGAATAGTTTTCTAAGTGTAACCGTTGCATATCTTTCAAGTTCCTTTGTCAGAACGATCTTCCCGCTTCTTTTTTTCACTTCATATATCCTGAACTCTAACTTTATATCATCATTTGCCAGATTGATCCTTACAGGGTATTTTTTCTTTTCAGATTCAATTATCTGCAAATCAAATCCGTTTTTCTTCAGTTTTTGTGAGTTGATTCTCTGCTCAAGTAAAAGTGCCTTGATCTCATTATATGTAAGATCGATCCCCCACAATTCATATAAAAATTCTCTAAATTCCCCTGACCAGTATTGTTTTCTCTTCGGAACAATTATTTTTGAATAATTTCCATGCACCAGGATCTCAAAGATCACCTGGTTCATAGGGCCGAGAAATATCAGTCTGTCACCCTTATTACTAAAGTAAAGGAGGATCTTTGTTTTTTCTGTTCCCCGATCTGTGACGGCTTTTGCTCTTATTGTGACAGCATTGTAAGTTTCCCCTTCAACAGCAGGATCAATACTTATCTCCGGCATTTTGCAATTTGATATTAAAAGCAAAAAAATAATTAGAACCAGATAGAAAGATAATTTTCTCATAACAATCTGATTTTAACAGAATTCTGAGAAGTGATAAACTTTCTCAGACCAGATTTTCTTCTTTTGCCTTGAGAATGGCCTTCACTCTGGAATCAACCCCGAGTTTTTTGAATATCCGGTTAATGTGAGTTTTTACTGTTTTTTCACTTATGTATAGCCTGTCAGCTATATCTTTATTTCTTATTCCAAGCATCATTGTCTGTAAGATCTCTTTCTCTCTTATCGAAAGATTATAAGTATTGTCATATTTTGCAAGAACTGAGCTTATATGTGAAATATCCGGCTCGATCGCAAGATTGAGTATCTCTCTCTCTGCCCATATCCCGCCATCACGTATTACCAGGAGAGCTTTTTCAATCTCAGACCTGTCCATTTCACTTTTAAAAAATCCTTTTACACCGATCTTTAATAATTGTGCTTTCTCTTCGGAACTGAATTTCTCATTCATAATGATCAACTTAATAAATGGGAAAAGTGTGTAAATATCCTTGATTGCCCTGATCGAGTCATCTATTCCGGAAAACACACACGAAGCGCATA
>DBOL01000111.1 GCA_002299555.1 Candidatus Aminicenantes bacterium UBA647 | reverse complement strand
TTTGCGACAAAATATTTTGACCCTAGGAGATTCGCTTCCTCTGCATTCGGGCCGAGTATTATTATTGAATAATTAAGTTCGCTGCTGAACTTTTTTAATATTTTTGCTGCCATGATCATCGACGCAACAGCTGTACCATTGTCTATTGCACCGTTTAATATATTATCCCCCTTCTTGCCGGGGATCATTCCCAGATGATCTATATGTGCACTTATAACTATACTCTTTTCAGACTTCCCCGGAATAAATCCGATGACATTATTATTCATTATCTCTCTATATGATCTGTTCCCGGAGACTTCTATTTCAAAATTCAATGGAATAGGGCGGAAATCCCTGTTCAGAGACTTTGAATACAACTCATCAAGATCGATGTTATTCCCACTCAGGATCTGTCTCAATTTCTCCTCTCTGAGCCATCCCGTAAAAACCATATTACCTTCGAGTGAAGATTCCAGATATACTTCTTCACCACTCCAGGAGTTCTGTACAACATTCCACCCGTATCCGGCAGAGGCATCAGTATGAATAAGCAGAATGGCCTTTGCCCCCCTTCTTCTCGCCTCCTCGATATGGTAGGTCCATCTGCCAAAATATGTAAGGACCTTACCCTCGAAAATATCATCAATGAACATTCCTGGATCATTTACCCTTACTATCACAAATTTCCCGTTTATATCAAAATCTTTATAATCATTCCAATCCCATAATTTTGTGTCAGTTCCGAATCCAATAAAAACAGCTTCACTTTTAAAGGAGAAGTTGTCTTCTTTACCGGTAAAAGTTCCTAATACATCGTCAAAAAATTTGATAGATTGTCCAGCCGCTTTTACACTGAGTGAGTTGGTTGTGAACCCTTTCAGCTTAAATGGTTGAAGATAATTTTTCCCAAGAGGTTCAATATTTAGAATTTTCAGAACTGATCTAACATATTTTTCCGCCAGATTTCCTCCACGTGTCCCGGGGGCTCTACCTTCAAAAAGATCATCCCCCATGAATTGAAATACACTCTGCATCTCAATTTTTGTAAGTCCATCCACTTCATTTTGTATCTTTTCTGCAAATGTTAGTTTCTGCTCCGTAGGATTGTCTTTCCCACACGAAATAAACATCACCAAAAGTATAAATAGTAAAATTAAGGTAAGATAATTTTTCATTAAAAACTCCTTTCTGATCACTATTATTTATAACAGAATAGATGGAGTATTTCAATCAGGATAATTAGATTCCAAAAGGGGACAGACACCTTTAATTCTTCCTGAAAAAAGGACTATGGATCCGGATTATTCTTCGGGAGAATCAGTTTTATTAAGTGAAATAATTTCCAGAGCTCTTTCTAAGTCATCTTCCCGTACCAGGATAACAACTTTACCGAGTCCGTCCATTGTAATACCAAGGAGTCTTCCTACAGCTTCAAATTTTAATACAGATGGGATATCAAACGCAGTAAGCTTTGATTTTATTATTTCAGCTTCTATCATTCCCTCTATTACTATAAGTTCTTTAAGATTTTTTTCATTCATAATGTCCTCACAATATCAGATCAGAAAAAATATTTAGAACTTTACAACAGCTCCACCCCAGGTAAAACCTGCTCCAAAGGCAGCCAGTAATGCATTCTCACCATCTTTAAGTCTGCCGCTTTTACGAGCCTGATCCAATGCGATCGGAATTGTTGCTGCGGAAATGTTAGCTATTTTATCTATATTTATAAACGTTTTTTCCATGGGTATTTTGGCCCTGCGGATAGTTGCCTCAATTATCCTCATATTTGCCTGGTGTGGGATGAAAAGATCAACATCTTCACCTGTCAGACCTGCAAGATCCAGAGATTTCGTTGCCGCTTCCTGCATCCGGAGTACCGCATGCTTGAACACCTCACTCCCTTTCATGTGAACGGTATGTAATTTATTGGCAATAGTCTCTTCGCTTGCCGGCATGGCACTCCCGCCGGCAGGCTGTATAAGCAGGTCACCGAGATTCCCATCAGCACCCCAATATGTTGATAAAATTCCGGTGTTTCCATTATCAGTTGCTCTCAGAACAGCTGCCCCGGCACCATCACCGAATAAGACACATGTATTCCTGTCTTCCCAGTTTATTACTTTTGACATCGTTTCCGCTCCGGCAATCAACACAGTTTTTGCAACTCCGGATTTTATAAGTGAATCCGCCATGATCAATGCATAGAGGAAACCTGAACAGGCTGCTCCGATATCAAAAGATGGAACAGGATTTAAACCAAGTTTCTTCTGAGTCCAATTTGCTGTGGAAGGATAAGCGTTATCACCGGTTATAGTAGCAACAATAACAAGGTCTATTTCTGATTTATCAATACCTGCATCTTTAATTGCCTCTTTTGCTGCCTCAACAACAAGATCTGAAGTAGCCTGTCCCTCTGAAGCAAAATGTCTCTCCTTTATCCCTGTACGTGATGTTATCCACTCGTCCGAAGTTTCTACAAGCTTCGTCCAGTCTTCGTTTGTCATTACCTTTTCAGGTAAATAGGATCCGGTTCCTATGATCTTGGTGTTAGTCAACTAAGTTCTCTCTGAAATATATAGAAAAGATCTGAACTCCCAGCTCTCTGTCATCAGAGATCGATTCATCCAGTTGCCCTGGAACAAAAGTTTTATCAACTTCAATGATAAATCTGAGTTCATCATTATTCCCGAGTTTTTCAGCCGGGATAATATAATCTTTTTCAAACACTTTTCCCTCAGGAACAAATTCATCAAGGAGAATATCATTTATCATAAACCTGATCTTCTGACCTTCCAGATTATGCTCTGATATTCTGCCTTTAAGTTTTAATATCGCTTCTTTTTTCGGATTCTCAATAATACAAACAGCTTTGCCTGATGTCCATCTCCACTCACCGATATTAGGTATCTTTGAATTGAAATCAGTCTCTGACTGATGCCAGCCTTCATCATAAACGATCTCAGGTGCATTCAGGGAAGCAGATTGAATGTTCAGAACCTTGTTGTAAAGCAGGATCTTCTCATCACTATTCTCAATGTTGTAAAGGCCTACAGAAAGTTTGATCTCTTCGTATCCTTCGAAATCGATATCATACTCATCAAGAAATTTCGGAATATAAATATCTCTGATATATTCAAATTTTTCTCCCTTTTTCCAGTTTGAGGTTTGTACTTCGGAAAAGTGATCATCCTGGAATAACATTTCCTTGTTTTTTATTCTCCAGAAATGGACAAAAACCTTATAATTCTTTTCGATTTCAGCAAATTTTTCGCTAAGGTCAAATGAGTACTTCATTTTACCATAAAGATCATCGGTAACAGCTCCCGGTATCATCTTCACAGTGAGATCAATCCCTTTTGTATCATTTTTCTTCCCGCAAAACGAAAGAGTGACAAATAATATAATTAAAATGATTATACTTTTTTTATTCATTGGATCCTCCTAGTTAAAAGAATAGACTTTCAAGAGATTATTTTTAACATAGTTTAAGCTACAAATCAAATTATTGCCTCTAAACAAAAAAGGGAAACGGTGTCAAACCGTTCCCCCTTTTAATCTATATTAAATTTTTATTTTTTATCCATATCTTCAAATTCCGCATCAATAACTTCACCTTCTTCCGCTTCTTTACCCTTTTCTTCCCCCGGGTTTTCACTCTGAGGTTCTCCGGAAGCATCTCCTTCTTCCTGTTGCGGAGGAGCTCCATTCTTATAAAGTTCTGTTGAAAGCTTTGATGTTAATTCGTTGATGTTCTCTATTTCCTTTTTGATCTTTTCATCATCACCACTTTTGACTGCTTCTTTTCCGGCATTTATAGCAGATTCGATATCATCCTGCATCTCCTGCGGGATCTTATCCTTATTTTCTTTCTGTAGTTTTTCAAGAGCGTAAATGATCTGATCAAGTTTATTCCTGTTCTCGATCACTTCTTTTTGTTTCTTATCCTCATCACTGTGTTTTTCAGCATCTTTCACCATCTGATCAATCTCATCCTCAGAGAGTCCACTGGAAGAAGTGATAGTTATGGCCTGCTGCTTATTTGTTGCCATATCCTTTGCATTAACATTAAGAATTCCGTTTGCATCTATATCAAATGTTACTTCTACCTGAGGAACTCCTCTTGGTGAAGGTGGCATCCCTGTCAGTGTGAATTTGCCCAGAGTTCTGTTATCTTTTGCCATTTCTCTTTCACCCTGAAGTACATGTATTTCAACACTGGCCTGATTGTCATCGGCAGTTGTAAATGTATCAGTTTTCTTTGTCGGAATAGTCGTATTTTTTTCGATCAGTTTATGAGTGATCCCGCCAAGAGTTTCAATTCCGAGTGAAAGAGGTGTTACGTCTAAAAGCAGAATATCTTTAGCTTCACCGCCAAGAACTCCACCCTGAATTGCAGCACCTGAAGCAACAACTTCATCCGGATTAACCGTTTTCCCTGGCTCTTTCCCAAAGAATTCTTTCACTATCTGCTGAACAAGCGGAATTCTTGTCGAACCACCAACCAATACAACTTCTTTAATTTCTGTAAGTTTCACTCCTGCATCATCTACAGCTTTTTTGCAAGGGTCAAGAGTTTTCTTAACCAGAGCACCTATTAATTGTTCAAATTTTGCACGAGTAAGTTTCATAACCAGATGCTGAGGTCCGGAGGCATCTGCTGTTATGAACGGCAGGTTGATCTCAGTCTCGATCGTTGTAGAGAGTTCGATCTTTGCCTTTTCTGCTGATTCCTTAAGTCTCTGAAGGACCATTTTATCCTTTCCCAGATCTATCCCTTTATCCTTTTTAAACTCATCAATTATCCATTCAATAAGGATCTGATCAATATTATCGCCACCTAGGTGTGTGTCACCATTTGTAGATTTTACTTCAACTATATTTTCTCCGATCTCCAGAATTGAAATATCAAAGGTTCCACCACCGAAATCAAACACAGCGATCATCTCATCTGTACTCTTATCAAGTCCGTATGCAAGTGCTGCTGCTGTCGGTTCATTGATTATCCTTTTTACTTCCAGCCCAGCGATCTTACCGGCATCTTTAGTAGCCTGCCTCTGAGAATCATTGAAATATGCCGGAACTGTGATAACAGCCTCTGTAACATCCTCCCCAAGATAATCTTCAGCGGCTTCCTTCAGTTTTTTCAATATTAACGCTGATATCTCCGGTGGAGAATGAAGTTTTCCGTTTATATCTACCCTTGCATCATTCTTCGGCCCTTTTACAACTTTATAAGGAACCATCTTTATCTCTTCGCTGATCTCAGAAAAACGCCTTCCCATAAATCTCTTTATTGATGATACCGTATTCTCCGGGTTTGTTACTGCCTGCCTTTTTGCAACCTGGCCAACAAGTCTTTCACCATCTTTTGTAAATGCAACTACTGATGGCGTGGTCCTTCCCCCTTCTGAACTGGGTATAATTTTTGCTTCACCCTTTTCCATTACCGCAACAACCGAGTTGGTTGTTCCTAAATCAATTCCTATAATTTTTCCCATTATTACCTCCAAAGTATTTATTCAATTACATAATAATACAAAAACATATATTTGTCAACACTAACATTATATAAATCTGAGTACACCTTAATCATATTTTCGGCTCTCACCGTCATCCACTTTGCTTCCCGCTACGGATGCGCTCATCCGCTTAACGCTGCTGAATAATACCCGGTCAGACGCGTAGTGGTGCACGAACTAAATAAATAATATTTGAGGATTATGGAGGGAACTTGATATAATATTAAAATTTATTCAGGATCTCCGCAGCTTTTTCAGGTAGCACTGTGTTAATGTATGTTCCGGTTGCTGCTTCGAAACCTCCCGTTCCACCAATGGCCGGTAAAAGCTCAACATACCAATTAAAGCCTGCATCATCCTGCTCAGCGAAAGGGAGATTGTAGAGAACAAGGTTATATGAAATATCTCCCAGGGCCGATATTATTTTCTTTATTACTTTGCTGAAAATTTCTGAAAGATTTTCCACTTCCTGATCCCTGACATCTTCAAATCTGGGGTGTCCCTGTTTCTGATAGAACGAAACCTGAAAAGGGGTCCGGGAATACCAGGGTGCTACTGCAATAAAGCTCTCATTTTCTGAAACCACCCTTTCTTTATGCTCCAACTCCGCAGTGATGATATTGCTGAATAAAGACCTGTTATTTTTTTTATAAAAATTTTTTAATACAACCAATTTTCTTGCTACTTCTTCCGGGACAAATGGCAATGCAATCAATTGTGAGTGATGATGTGAGATAGTGGCTCCTGCTGAAGCCTTGTGATTTTTGAAGATCTGAATATATTTCAACCTGAAATCATTTTTAAGGTCATTTATTCTATCCCGATAAGTGATAAAAATATCACTAAAATAGTCAGGAGCACAGAGAGCTATATCTTCAGAATGAGAAGGCGTTTCAATTATTATCTCATGTGCCCCCGCTCCCGCAAACCTTTCGAAAATACCATTGTCAGACCTGTTATAGTTCTCCTCAACATTCAATACCGGGAATTTGTTCGGTATTACCCTGACCTTCCAACCTGAATCACCATCGGAGATCCTGAATATCTCCGGAGGGGTCATATCTTCATTCCCTTTACAAAAGGGACAATTCTCCGGACTGAGATCTATAGTTCTTTTTATCCCGGTAAAATCCGGACGATTTTCTCTATCGGGAGAGTATATAACAACAGACCCTGAGAACGGGTCTCTTCTGATCTCGGCCATTCTTACTCCTCGAAAGCATTTTCAATATGATCAATCACAAATTTTCCATCGGTCAGAACAACAGATATTATATCAAATCTTACGAGTTTTTCCCTATATTTTTTTCTGGCTATATACAACTTTGCCCCGGAAATTATTTTTGCTGTTTTTCTTGCATCAACAAATTCTTCCGGGAAACCTGTATTCGTAGAACGTCTTGATTTAACTTCAACAAATATAAGAAAATCCCCCTTAGTGGCAACAATATCTATCTCAGATCCTCCGATCCTGCAATTGTTCTCAACGATCAGATACCCTTTTTTTTTCAGATATTTGCTTGCCTGGAGTTCACCTTTTACACCAAGGCTGTTTTTTGGTATCACAGAGAGGTTCTTTTCTCCGCCATTTTTATCCCCAGATTCTCAAGCTCAGCAAGGATTGGCAGATATAGATCACTTATGACCGGGATCTGAACTCCTGTCAGATCGAATTTCCCTTCAGCCATCATTTTCACGCTAATTGCAAGAGGGAGGCTTACTGTTCGTGACATCGACGAATCCCCTCCGGGAATACCATAATCTATCAGAGTTGAAGTGACTTTCTCTTTTGAACCATCTTTATTCAGAATAGTAAATGTATGCTTCATTAATACCATGTCCTTTTCACTATCTTCATAATAGAGTTTCTTTTCCATAAGATCGCTTAATATTTCAAAGAAATTATCATGATCAGGAGTCAATTCATCCCCGAACAACCCGAGCCACTCCAGTCGCTCTAACTCCTCTGAATCAAGTAATATTTTATATCTCTCAGAGATCTGTTTCTTCAGATCTTCTTTATCGCTGATCCCTTCTAATTTTGACATTGCTTCACTATATGGGACCCGGCTGATCCCTTTTGTCGGTATATCAGAAAACAGGCCTAAATCAATCATAAGCTTTAATGTTCTGCACCACCCGGGGTATCTATAAGTTCCACGGATAAGAGTCGTGACATCATCAAGGCCATATAATTCTTTGTATATTATGGAGTCCCGGTTTGGATATACTTCGAAATCCCCAAGCTCGTCTACCATATCTTCTCTACAATTGAGAAAAAGCTCTTCTCCAGGAATATCTACTACTATCCCATTCTCAAGAAATTTCGCAGAATTTCGTGATGCAAGCAAAACCCCTCTGGGGCTCCACGAAAACTTATACCCGAAGGGGTTGTCGTTGTTTTCCGGTGCGGGAAGGCCTCCTGTATATGAATAAAACTCAAGGATCTTTCCACCCTCTTTTTCAACTTCATCAATTATTTTCTTTGCAGACATATGATCAATTCCAGGATCAACTCCAACCTCATTAATAAACAACAACCCTTTCTCTCTTATTAACGGATCAAGAATCTTCATGCCATCACTAACATAGGAAGTAGTGACCATATTTTTGTTGTTTTTAATGCACAGATCTGCAACCTTCATATGGAGAGTCCAGGGAAGCAGACTTACAATAATGTCATTCTCGCTTATCATCACATCCAGTTTCTCCGTGTCATTAATATCCAGAGCCACTGCCTTCCCATTCGTAGAACCTTCGATCAAAGCCTCTGCTTTCTCGGGGAAAATATCGGCAACTATAATATTCAAATTACTGTTGCCAAGCAGATATTTAACCCCCGGCCTGCTTACTAAACCGGCTCCAAGGATAAGTATATTTTTCAAGATTTCTCCTAGATGAACGATTCCATATATTTATAGTCTTCTGTTATTCGCCCCTCGTGAAGTATAAGAGCTTTCTTTATCGGATCCGGAATAATCAAGGAGTTGAATTCAGCATTGAAGTCAGCATCCGCAATTTTTCCTGCAAATCTCAATAGAACTTCTGAAAATGCCTCTGAAGATTCTCTGGGAAATTCACATGGGAGGTTATCAACTGCCATTACAGATACCCCTTCACTACTGATCCCATCTTCATATTTATCATTATGTCCGAAGTATGTGAATGACGGGTTGTCAGGCATTGTCACCTTATGTGTGATTTCAATCGATCCGTCAATATCACAACTGATATCTCCGATCATTCTCAGATTCGGATATTTAGTAACTCCCGCCTGATCCTTCAAATAATCTTTAGTAATCAGACGGGGATACTTCTCAGTCCAATAAATACAATTAACAAGAACTTTCAAGTTTTCTGCATATTCGCTGAATTTGGAAACATACAGTTCAGGATTATTATAATATTCTTTAAGATCAAATTGCCCCTCTTTTCTTCTTACCAGATCCTCTTCCTTCAGTACAACTTTATAAAATATATAATTATCGGCGGCAAAATTTTCATAATTTTCTGCAAGAACATCTATCGACATGGTTTTATACGGCAAAAGATCAAATATCTCCTGAGCACCCTGCGATACATTACCGTATCCTGCAAAACCAAATACAAAAGGGGAAAGCTCACTTGGAAATCCGGATTCCTCGATCTCTTTTCCGATCTCACTTATATGATCTTTTGCCTCCTCAACGCTCCCATAGGAAAAAGCCTGTTTGATTTTTTGCAGTGGTGTATCATATCCTTGAAGTTTAAGCTTTTGTCCAAGTCCATGTAAAGTTTCAACCATCCCGGCAAGGCCGGCATATTTCCCAAAAAAGATGAGCCTTCTGTTCTCATCATCAACTATCTTTTCGTAATCTATAAGGTTTATTTTTTTCTCGATCATCCTCCTGAGCAATCCCATATTATATTTCTGCCCTTTAATAGTATGGGAAAAGAACACATAAGTTTTGCCTTCTTCCAAAAAACTTATGGGAACCTCTTTTACTGCAAAGATTGTATCTGCCTCACTCAGGTCCTCATTTATCTCGGCACCTGCCTGAACATACTCATCATCTTTGAAGATCCGGAGATCTGAGGGCTGAACAATGATCCTGACCCCGAGTTTATCTTTAAGCTCCTTTACCGCCTGAGGAGTAAGCGGGACTCTCCGTTCCCACTCATTCTTATCTTCTCTTCTTATACCTATTGTATTAGCCATATGTCCTCTCTTTTTGAATACTTCTATTTAGCAGAGAAAAGAGGGTAAGTCAATAAAAACAATAATTGTTCCCAACTTTATTTTCTTTTTAAGGTTTTTTCTATGGTTTCAAGAGAAAAATTTATGATTATTGGCCTCTTATGGGGACAAAAATACGGATTAGTTGAAAGGAACAATGCCCTTACAACCTTTCTCATCTGATCATTATGGAGTTTATAATTTATCTTAATGGAACTTTTACAAGCTATTTCTGCCAGTGCTCTGTCCTCGAAATTAACCTCATCACTTCCAATTCCCAGGATTTCTCTTATTGTATCAGAAACAAACCTCTCGTTAAGTATCTCAGGATATCCTTTTATATCATAAGAGTTTCCGCCCATGTGTTCCATTAAAAATCCCGCATTCCCGAGAACATCTCGCTTCCCTTCGTCCAGCAATTCAGACTCCCCGGGGGTCAGCTCAATGATCATTGGGAACAGAGGTGATACTGTTATGGTATTCCTTTCCGTAAACTCTTTTTTAAGTCTGTCAAAATTAGACCTCTCGTCAGCATTGTGCTGATCAACCACCATCAAATCTCCATCCTTTTCAATTATTATATAAGAATCTCTGTATTGCCCTATCAGAATGAAATCATTCTCTTCGGACACATCCGGATCAAACAGGGCCTGTTGTGAGAAACCTGATGTACCAGGAATCTGATTTTCGAATTTTTCATTAATGTAAGGTGCAACAACTTCAGCAATATCCTCTTCCGGTCGGAAACCGCTATTATCACCCATAACATTTTCGATCCCTTTCTTGATCAATTGAAATACTCTGGATGAATCTTCAAACTTGATCTCAAGCTTCATAGGGTGTATGTTGACATCTACTTCACCGGGAGGAATATCCAGAAGAATGATACCTGCCGGACTTCTGCTCTTTTCAAGGTAACGTTGAAATGTCGTATTAAAGGCAGCATAGAGAGTTTTTTCCCTTACGTTTCTCCCATTTACGAAAAAAAATTGCTTTTTTTTATTTGAAACACCCGTATTTAATTTTGATACCAAACCAGTTATCTTATATCCGAAATGTTCAAATTCAACATCTGTCAGGTCATCTGTAAACGTCTTTCCAAACACCTGATAAACTCTTTCCTTCAGTTCCCGGACCGCATCATAACTGAATACGGTTTTCCAGTTATGGGTCAACTCAAATGATACTTTGTAATTGACAAGTACAATCTGTTCCAAAAATCCGGTGATCTGATTCATTTCACTTCTATCACTTTTAAGGAATTTTTTTCTTACAGGAAAATTATCAAACAGATTCCTCACCGATATCGAAGACCCTTTTGGAAAAGCGATTGTCTCTTTACCGCTAAGTATCCCCTCTCTGAAATTAAATCTTATCCCCCCACCTCCGTCTCCTGACGAAGTCTCAATATCAATGTCAGAAACTTCAAGGATTGACGGAAGAGCCTCCCCCCTGAATCCCAGAGTGTCGAGTGTGTCAAAATCTGAAAATTCACGAAATTTGGAAGTGGAATGGCGGTGGAATGCTATCTCAACATCATCCTCATCAAAACCGGACCCGTCATCAACAACTCTTACAAGTGACTTTCCACCATGTTCAAGATCTATTTTAATTGCCCGGGCACCCGCATCCAGAGAATTTTCAACAAGTTCTTTTACAACAGAAAATGGCCTCTCAACAACTTCACCTGCGGCAATTTTCCTGTATATTTCTTCCTTCAGCACAACTATTTTGCCCATAAAACTCCCTCTCATAAAAAAATTTGATTATACCAGTTTAAATTACGAATACAAAAAGGGGACAGACACCTTTTGCAGCACCTTTTGCAGCAACCACTGTATTTATCACTTTGACATGATGGAGGAAAGAAAATATAATTAGATTATGAGCGTGCAGCAATTAATGGAAATATATAAATATGGTGATGAGGTCCTTAAGCATAAGGGTAGCACCATCGAAAATATTGATCAGTTTATTGTGGATCTGATCGAAAAGATGAAGTTCACTATGTACGGAACTCCGAATGCTATAGGTCTTGCTGCACCGCAGATCGGAGAATCTATGATGCTTTCAGTTGTTGATGTCTCAATGGGGAAAGAAGAGAATGAATTTACAATTCTTATTAATCCCTTCATTGCAGAGGAGGAAGGGAAAGAGACAGATTCGGAAGGATGCCTCTCATTTCCAAATATCTCATTAGATATCA
>DBOL01000079.1:3472-10215 GCA_002299555.1 Candidatus Aminicenantes bacterium UBA647 | reverse complement strand
AAGATTTCATTCAACTGAACCATATCAGGTAATATTTCTTCAAAATATTCTAACCTTTTTATGAACGGAAATACTTTGGAATTGATAACAGAATTAGAAAATTTAACGCGATTATTCCACTTACTCTTTATCTTTTCGATCCTCTCTCCAAATAGTTTTTCGTTCCCGGATATTTTCTTTAGTTCGGTATCATAATATTTTTTTTGATCAATTTTCTCTTCCAGATTCAAGTTCGTATCAGTAATATTATTTATCCCTATATACAAAAATGTAAAAGAGATCATAAGTGTCATAAAGATTGTGACAAAGAAGTGTTTGAAATTTATTGATTTCCCGGAAGAGATATTATATTCTATTTTTCTCATTTCAACCCCGGGAGAAATCTCATCTCAGATCTTTCGGGATCGATCAGATTAAATTTCATCTCTCTTAATTCATTCTTAATAATTTCGCCATTCCCATCAGCAGAAAATACCGAACATGATCTGGGCTTGAATCCATAATTCTTTTCCACGAACTCAACAGTTTTGTAGATCTCATTACCGCCGGGTATTCCTCCGGCAGATCTCATTTTTCTAATATATACAGGAATCCCTTCCCTGAAAAACACTGCCAACATAATATTTCCGTCTGATTCTATGAAAAAATCCGGATGTTCCCGCCTCGTTCTTGAATTGTTCATGATCTCGATAGTAGAATTTCCCGTATAAATATGTTCAACTCCAAGCTCACCAACTTCAGACTCTATTCTCATCAGAAGATCATTTCTAACAAGCAATGAGAGGATTGTCCTCCTGTCAAATTGAAAAAACTGATGAATATAAGTGTCTATATTCTCAGGAAATAGTTTCTTCACTCGCCAGTTCACCAGATCATCCCTTTGCTTCTTACGAATCGGTATTTTATCAAATGTCAGAAGATTAAACACAAAATGTCCCGAATTTAAAATAATACCTGTGCTTGTATTGATAAGATCATTTTTTAACCGGAACGGAAAAAATCTGTCACTTTCTACACTTTCGTAAGAATTTATCCTTTCAGGAACACCTTTTTTTATTCTGAAAAGTTCAACTTCATTTTCACCTGCATAAATAACCTGTTCAGGAATCCTGTATTTAATGAATAATCTATTTAATTCCATTCTCTTATTGTAACTCTATTCAATTCTGAAAGAGAAGTGACCCCTTCCTTTAATTTTTCAAGTCCATTTCTTCTCATGGGAACCATACCCTGCCTCGTTGCCAGTTTTTTTATTTCTGACAACGGTTTTTTATCCAGGATCATTTCCTTTATCTCGTCTGTAAGTTCCAGAACCTCACCTATAACCGTTCTTCCCTGAAATCCTATGTTCGAACATTCAGGACAACCAACTGCTCTGTATATGGTAGTATTCAATTCTTCTCTTTTTATTCTATTTTCTTCCAATTCAGATTTTTTCATACGGTAGGAAACTTTACACTCATTGCATAATTTCCGGACAAGTCTCTGAGCTATTACACAATTCAAAGCAGAGATAAAACTATAAGTATCTATCCCCATATGGATAAACCTTCCAAGGACATCAAAAACATTGTTCGCATGAACTGTTGTGAACACAAGGTGCCCGGTAAGGGCAGATTGAATTGCAATTTGAGCCGTCTCGGTATCTCTGATCTCACCTACCATGATCTTGTCCGGATCATGACGTAGAATTGATCTAAGCCCTCTTGCAAATGTCAGACCTTTTTTTTCATTAACCGGTATCTGGGTGATATCCTCGATCTGATATTCAACAGGGTCTTCTATAGTAATGATCTTATCCTCAATATTTCTTATCTCATTAAGAGCTGCATAAAGAGTTGTCGTTTTCCCGCTTCCGGTTGGGCCGGTAACGAGAAACATACCGTAAGGTTGCCTGATATAATAATTTATCTGCTTCATCAGAAAATCTGAGAAGCCAAGTTCTTTCAACTTCAGTTCCTTAATATTCTCAGTGATCATCTCCCTGTCCAGGATCCTGATAACTGCATTTTCTCCTTCAATCGCAGGCATTATCGAAACTCTGAAATCTATTGTTTTTTTCTCAACATTCATCCTGAACCTGCCATCCTGAGGAACCCTCCTCTCTGCTATATCAAGTTCGGATATTACCTTGAGCCTTGTGATCAATGGTAAATGGAATATTTTATCCAGAGGCTCCATGATCTGACTCAGGATGCCATCTATCCGAAATTTAATGTTAACAAACCCTGGTTGAGATTCAATATGAATATCTGAAGCTTTTTTATTTATTGCAGTAAATATAATATTGTTAAGAAGCTTTATTACCGAATCATCCTCTTCTGTTATATTCTCTATTGAAAGAGATTCATCCACACTCTTCTCGATCTCTTTTTTAGCAAAAAATCCTTCGGTCCGGTCAGTAAGTATCTTCGTAAAAACATTTCCCTTCTTTAAAATTTTCTCTATCTCTTCTTTAGTACTTTTTAATGGATTTACCCTCATCTGAGCAAAATTCTCAATTATTGTGATCTTATCCAGATTTTCCGGGTCTATCATTGCTATATCAATAGTATCTCCATCTGTGCTGATGGGAAATATAAGATTTTTTATCAGGAATTCTGCAGGAAATTTTTCAAGTAATTTATAGTCTATTTTGATCTTTTTCAGCTTTATATTTTCACTCATTTGATTATTTTATCCGCCTCCATAATACCTTCTACCGAATCAACAACATTAACCAGATTAAATATCGGAAGATATATTGATATTAGCATAAAAGCTATAACAATTCCCAGTATTACGATCATTATCGGCTCTATCAGTGATATAAGAGTATTTATTTTAGTGTTGATAGAATTCTCATAGTAATCCCCGTTCTTATCTAAAACCCCTATTAAGTTTCCCGAGGATTCACCCACCTCAACTATCTCAACCATGAGATTTGGAATAAATTTCACTTCATCGAGAGCCTGAGATAAGAGCATGCCTTCTCTTATCTTTTCCGGAACTTTCTTTATTTTTTTCACAAAATACTTATTTGTAAAAGTTTTTACAGCGATTTCCGTAGATTCAGGAACAGGTATTCCTCCCTGAAGAAGTATAGATAACGTTCTTGAGAACACAGCCATATTATTTTCAGCAATTATACTCCCGATAAATGGAATTTTGATCTTAATAAAATCAAAAATAACAAAATTGAACTTCCTCTCAACATATTTCAGAACAAAATATAAAATAGTTAAAAATATTGTTATGAATAGAAGGTTATTCTGAACAAAGTTGGAAATCTCCATCATTGTCTTTGTTATCCCGGGAAGTTCCGCATTAAATCCCCTGTAAAAATCTGAGAACTTTGGAATAGCGAAAACAAGGATCGCAAACATCATAAGGAACATGAAAACAAAAACTATTACAGGATATGCAAGGCTGGAAAAAACCCTTTTCCTGAGAGTTGAGATCTTTTCCAGATATATATTAAATTTTTCAAGCAGTTCTTCCAGATTACCGCTCTTTTCTCCTGCAAGAAGTGTTGCACGATATATATTTACGAAGGGGATCTTTTCTGAAGAAAAGGCATCAGAAATTTGGATCCCATTATTTATATCAGTTTCAACCTTCTTCAATATCTCTTTGAAATTGCCCTTTTCAGTATTGTTAATAATAATCCCGATAGATTTGATAAATGATATACCGGCTCTAAGGAGGGTACTTAGTTTCTGGTTGAAAAGTAGAAATTCAGTATATCCGACTTTTGATGAAAACAGGTCAATATATGTAATTCCCTTAAAAATATTTCTTCTGCTTGAGATCAACTTCTTATCCGAGTTCTCATAGATCTTCTTTAACTCATTCTTTGAGTCTGAAAAAATTGTCCGTTTCAGTATAAGGCCTTTCTCATCCATGAACCTGCAATTGTAGAATGGCATTATAGATGATCTTTACCCTTGAAAAATGGTCTTAGAATTTCCGGTATCCGAACCCTCCCGTCTTCTTCCTGGAAGTTCTCCATAATTGCAGCTACTGTCCTGCCCACTGCAAGCCCTGACCCGTTTAATGTATGAACAAATTGTTTTTTTCCTGAACTATCTTTATATTTGATCTTGGACCTTCTTGCCTGGAAATCTTCAAAATTTGAACAGGAAGATATTTCCACGAACTTATTTCTTCCCGGCATCCAAACTTCAAGATCATAGGTCTTGGCTGATGAAAATGAGAGGTCTCCGGTACTAAGCAAGACAACCCTGTAATGAAGTCCCAGCTTTTTCAAGATCTTCTCAGCATCCGAGGTTAGCCCTTCAAGCTCATCATAAGAGTCTTCGGGAAGGGTAAATTTGAGAAGTTCAACCTTATTAAACTGGTGTTGTCTGGTAATGCCTCTGACATCCCGTCCATGTGATCCCGCCTCACTTCTGAAGCAAGGCGTATATGCGACATATTTTTTTGTTAATTCTTCTTTTGAAAGCAATTCACTTCTATGAATATTTGTAAGAGGAACTTCAGCAGTAGGAATAAGATACAATTCATAACCTTCAATTTTGAAAAGATCCTTTTTAAACTTCGGGAGATTTCCTGTCCCTGTCAAACTCTCCTTATTTGCAAGGAAAGGGGGCAGAGTTTCTAAATATCCATTTTCTTCAGTATGAACTTCGAGCATAAAATTGATCAGAACTCTTTCTAACTTTGCGAGTGAACCGAAATATAGAGCAAAACGTGAACCTGCTATCTTGGATGCCCTTGGAAGATCCAGAAATTTGTTGATCTCACCAATGTCCCAATGCGGTTTTGGTTCAAATGGAAATTCAGGTTTATTTCCCCACTCCCTGATAATGACATTGTCTGATTCATCCCTCCCTATCGGTACGGAATCATCATACATATTGGGAATATTTAGTATCAGGTCACTAAATTCAGCCTCAAGTCCTGAAAGAGTTGTCTCTAGAAGAGATATCTTCTTGTTGAGCTCTTTTGATTCTTTTTCCAAAGAGGAACTCTCTTCACCCTTTGACCTTTTTATCCCTATTTCTTTCGCCAGCCGGTTTTTATCACTTTTATATCCATCGATCTCGGTGATCCCTCTTCTCCTATTCTCATCAATTTTAAGGAATAGTTCTTCATCAATGATCACACCTTTATTCTTCGCTTTATCAACAGCTGCTTTCAGATTAGTTCTTAGAAAATTAAGGTCTAGCATCCGAAAATTATAACATAAAAAATGAACGATGAGCAAAACAACGAAAATTCAATATCAGATTGGTTTTTTTTTCTTTTTATTGTAAGATTAGGGCACAATAATGCATAAAAAAACGATAAATGAAATATGGGCCGTCGCAGGAGGAAAGGGCGGAACCGGGAAGACATTTGTTATAAGCCAGATCGCATCTTATCTTGCTTCAATAAACAAGAAAGTAATATTGATAGATACCGATTTCGGTGGTGCAAATCTCCATTCGTTTTTTGGAATTGAATCCAGAAAAAAAACTATAAAAGATTTTTACAAAGATGATGTACCTCTTGAATCACTTGTAACGAAAACAAAAATAAAAAACCTTGAGATAATCCCGGGCGATATAAATTCAACTATTTTTGACACGATCAAGTACAACAAAAAACTTAAATTGTTCAGTCATATAAAAAAACTTGATGCTGACTATATACTCCTCGATCTGGGAGGAGGATTCAATAAGAACATTATAGATCTTTTCCTGCTTGCTGACAAAATGGTTGTTGTTACTGTTCCTGAAATTACAGCTATAGAAAATCTTTTCCAATTCATTAAAAGTACATTTTTCAGAAAATTGAATTTTCTTCTTGGAATTTACGGATTAAAGAATTTTGCTAAAGATGCATGGGAAGGGAGGACTGAGAAAGATATTGCCACAATTCTCGATCTTATCGATCATGTTAAAGAGGAATCCGGTAATATTGGTGGGATCGCCATCAAGGAACTCCAGAATTTCAAAATAAATATTATCCTGAATAAAGTAAGAGATTCAAGTGAGATCAAAGAGGGATTCTCTCTTAAGAGTATATGTGTCAAGCTTATCGGTATCAGTGCTCTCTACTCAGGTTATATAGAATATGACAACCACTTCTGGAGGAACCTCAGTCTTACTCAACTATCAAATGAAATAAATATATCATTGAAGACAAAAAAAGATATTAAGAGGATAGTAACTAATATAATTAACGAAAAACAGATCGCTATAGAGATCTCAAAAAATGAATAATTCTGAATTTGACAAGTATTTTAATACTCTTGAGATTACACAGGAAACCACATTTACAGAAATGAAAAATTCATACATCCTTCTTAGAAATCTCTATTCCCGAGATAATCTCAGTATTTCTCCCCTGATTCAATCTTTGTCAAAAAAGAAGCAAAAACTGATAGTAAAAGAGATAGATGAAGCATTCAATATGCTTGAGAAATACTATCAGGATAAGAAAACAGAAAGTATAAAAACAAAAAGAGAGAAGATCCAGAAAAGTCGGGTTCCTACTTTTGAAGTTATAGGTGGAGAGGCACTAAAAATGATCCGGAAGGTTCTTGGTATAGAACTGGAAGAGATAGCATTTTTAAGCGGAGTTACACTTAAGCATCTGATCAATATTGAACTTGAACGTTACGATCTCCTCCCTCCTGATGTCTATATAAAGACCTTCCTCAGGAAATATGCAGATCAGCTTTCTCTGGATACCGATAAAGTTGTTATTGATTATTTTAAAAGGATGGAAGATTTCAGATCCGGTCAGAAATGAAA
>DBOL01000079.1:0-3085 GCA_002299555.1 Candidatus Aminicenantes bacterium UBA647 | reverse complement strand
CCAGTTTTTGAATAACCTCGGAATATTTCTTCTGAAGACCGGTTATCATGTCTGAATCCTGATATGTGGAATGATCAGACAAGACCTTATCCAATTCCATCTTTTCCATTTCAAGATCATTGATCCCGGATTCAAGTTCTTCTATAGTTGACCTCAGGACTCTCCTCTCTGCACTGATCTCCTGTCTTGATATTGCACGCAATTTCCTTTCAGATTTTTTGCTGATACTTCCAATAACAGGATCAATTAATCCTCCGGATCTTTTATCAATCACACTCTCTTCCTTTTTGCTCAGAAAATATGAATAGTTCCCGTCATAGCTATTCATACGACCCTCTTTCAGTTCTATTACGCGGGTAACAATTTTATCAAGAAAATACCTGTCATGTGATATAAGAAGAAGAGTTCCGTCATAATTCCTGAGTGCAGATTCAAGAGCATCCCTGGAAATCGAATCCAGATGGTTGGTCGGTTCATCCAGCAGCAGCAGGTCGGGGTCAGATAGCAGCAATTTAACCAGCACAGCCCGTGTGCGCTGCCCGCCAGACAGGATGTTCAATGGCTTCTGATAATCGCTTTTATCAAAACCCAATCCGGCCAGTGTCCGTTCGATCATATTCTCGTAGGTATATCCCCCCTTACGCTCAAACGTGTCCTGCAGGTTACTGTATCGTTCAAGCAAATCCACATCAGCAGCGCCATCCGCCATAGCCATTTCCATTTTCTCAAGCTTTTGCTGCATCTTTTCCAGGTGACTCAGCGCAGTACGGCATTCTTCCCACAAAGTTTGCGGAGAATCAAGCACAGATTCCTGCGGCAAATAGCCAATCTTTAACTGCTTTGCTTTCTGCACACTCCCCTCCGAAGGCGATTCCTCGCCAATCAGAATACGTAGCAGGGTTGTTTTACCTACCCCATTGGAACCAACCATACCGATCCGCGCTCGCTTGGGAATGCTGACCGCGATTCCACTGAAAATATCATCCGGCCCGTATGCTTTGGCTAAATTGACTGTTGTAAGTAGTGACATAATGAAATCTGATTATATCTTTTTATCCAGTTTTCACCCGTATTTATCTCATCAATTGAAACTCACAGGATAATGCGAGTAAAATACCACCATGAAAACACCACCAGTCTGCAACTATGAGGGGTCTGATTACCAGGAAAGTTTCTGGGAACACGGCAATCGTGCCTATGAAGATGCTGCCGAAGAAATTGCCCTCAAACATTTACTTCCTTCCGGAAATGGACACCTTCTTGAATTAGGCGCCGGTGCCGGTCGTAATACACACCGCTACAAAGGGTTTGAACACATCACCTTGTTGGATTACTCCACCACCCAACTTCAGAAGGCAAAAGAACATCTCGGAGTAGATGAAAAATATCGCTACGTGGCCGCAGACGTGTACCGCCTTCCATTTGCACCGGGTGTTTTTTCTGCCGCGACAATGATCCGCACTCTTCATCATTTATCTGACCCACAATTAGCGCTCAAGCAGACCAATGAATGCCTGTTCAACGACGCGGTGTTCATCCTCGAATATGCCAATAAACGCAATATTAAGTCCATTTTTCGGTATTGGTTTAATAAGCAGGAATGGGATCCTTTTAACCGCGAAGCGGTGGAATTCGTTGAACTTAATTTTGACTTTCATCCAGCAACAGTGAAAGAATGGCTTGCTCAAACCGGATTTAACGTGGAAAAGCAAATCTCCGTCTCATACTTGCGAACAGGTTTTCTCAAACGCGTGCTCCCGCTCCCTGTCATGCGTACCCTTGAACATGTGCTTCAACTTACGCTTTCCTGGGCAGCATACAGCCCCAGCATATTCCTGCGCTCACAGGTTGTAAACCAAAACAAACCAGAAAACAGCAGTACGTTCTTCCGCTGCCCAGCCTGCGGCCATTACCCCTTGGCGGACACACCGCCAATTCTTGTTTGCGGTCAATGTGAGCATGAATATCCAGCCAAAGATGGCATCTACGATTTTCGGCTCGATTTGTAAGCCGCGGGAGGAAAATCACCCCGCGGAAACCAGATCTCCAGGCAATTCTTCCTACCGGATGCTTTTTATCTCATTGTTTGCGCACAACCCAAAAATGCGAAAGTCCCAACCGGTTGATGGGCGTTTTTTCCAAAAATTGGATCACTGCGCGCAGCATCTTTCCTAAAAGAGGCTGCTTCTGAATAATATTGTCATAGGCCCCAAAGATTATCGTTTTAAGCTCCGTCTCAAATGAGAGCCCGTGAAAAAGTTTTTCTAAATCTCCGCGGGTGTACACGCGGACATGCGGTGCCAATCGGTTCCGCAGGCTGCGCGGAAGGTAATTCACAAAGAGTTTATTTCCAAAGTGATATTTTCCGCGCCAATACACACCATGTGTTTCAAATGGATATCCGCGATTTGGACAAAAGAGAATCACTAACCCGCCCTCCTTTAAAGAGCGCGTGATCTCTTCGATCGCCATCCTGTCATCCTCTACATGCTCAATAACCTCATTGCTGAGGACCGCTGTGAATTGCCCGGAGCGAAATGGGAGATGCTCCCCGGCAGCACACACCAGATGCTCGTTCTTTTTCTTTGCCTCTAAAAGCCGTGGGAATTCAATATCCAGCCCCACAGCCAACTGCGCTTCATCTGCCAGCCGTGCCAAATATTCACCCAAGCCGCAGCCATTGACCAATAATTTTCCGCGCACACCACCCGCTCCATACTGCCGGATCATTGCCAGCCTGCGTTCCTGGCCAGCACGCCATACATAGGACGGCTCACCACGCAGTGCGGCTTTCTGAAGATCATTAGATAAATGTGTGTCAGTCATTGAGCTCTTCTTCATTTATATAAGGCATCCATGCCAACAGGATAGTGCCCTGCTTTCGAATTGAGACCACTTCGATCCCTCCCCCCACTCCTTCCGCACGGGCTTTCATATTTACCAAACCATGCCCGATCCTGTGGTTCTGTTTCTCAGTTTCAAAACCAATCCCGTCGTCACTCACACGCAACATCACCCTGTCATCCTGCCGCCATAAACGCACAGAGACCCTCGTTGCCCGCGCATGTTTTGCGGTGTTTGACAA
>DBOL01000088.1 GCA_002299555.1 Candidatus Aminicenantes bacterium UBA647 | reverse complement strand
AAGAGAATGAATTTACAATTCTTATTAATCCCTTCATTGCAGAGGAGGAAGGGAAAGAGACAGATTCGGAAGGATGCCTCTCATTTCCAAATATCTCATTAGATATCAATCGGAGTGAAAAAATACTCCTTAAAGGGATTGACCTTAACGGCAAGGCCTATGAGAAAGAATATTCCGGATTCATGGCAAGAGCTATTCAGCATGAGATCGACCATCTTAACGGTATCCTTATTGCCGACCGGGTTTCCCCTCTAAAAAGACAATTGATGAAAAAAGAGATAAAAAAACTGAAAAAAAATGGGGAGTGGTAAAAACAAAATAGTTTTTTTCGGGACTTCCGGGATATGTATTCCGTTTCTCGAATCTTTAAGATCACAATTTGATGTCGATCTGATCATTACCCAGCCGGATGCCTATGGTGGCCGGAAGAAAAAACTGATTGAGCCGGCAGTCAAACAATATGCTATTTCAAATAAAATTCAATTTATTCAACCTGAAAAACTGAACAGAGAGATAGCCGGGATAATTAAAGAGAGAGATCCGGTGATCGGAGTTGTTATTTCATATGGTAAATTCATACCTGGTAAAATATTCAGGGTCCCTGAATTCAACACAGTGAATGTCCACTTTTCACTTCTCCCGGAACTAAGAGGAGCGGCACCATATCAGAGAGCTATAGAGATGGGACTTAACAGGACAGGAATAACCATTTTTGAAATTGCATATCAAATGGATGCCGGTGATATCTGGTCAAGAAAAGAATTCCATATTCTCCCTGAAGACACATCGGAGTCATTATCAGAAAGGATGGGAAGGGAAGGCGCTCCTTTTCTTACTAAAACACTTAAATCTATAATTAAAAAAGAATTAAAAAGGGAACCACAGGAACATATTCACGCAACTTTGGCAAAATCGGTCTCCAAAGAGGAAGGGCGAATTACTTGGGATCTTACAGCTGAAGAGATATACAACAAATTCAGAGCATTCTATCCATGGCCTGGTGTATCGTTTTATTCAGGAGAAAAAAAGATCACAATAAAAAACATGAACATCTCCCGGGAAAAAAGTAAACTAAGCCCCGGGACAATCGTCTCACTTTCAAAAGAATGTCTTAAGGTTTGCTCCGGTGATGGGAGCATAGTTAACATTTACTCTATCCTGCCGCAAGGGAAAAAAGAAATGACCCCATACACCTATTCTCTTGGGAATAAGATACCGGAAAAACTAGATTGAATATCCTGAAGCCCTCCACTCACATATTAGGCAAATTCTTTGGGAACAGAGATATAAATCTCAAACTGACAATGTCCCGCTATCTGAATAACCATCCGGATATTAGTAGAAATGAGGTCACCCGGGTTATTTACGGAGTAACAAGAAAAGAAAAACTGATCGAGTATATAGTTAAAAATTTCAGCAACAGAAAACTTTCTGATACAGATGAACAGACAAAAATTCTTTTATATGTTGGGATTTACCTTATTTGCTTTTCCCGATCATATCCTGATTATGCAGTTGTGAATGAAATTGTAAATTTTGCTCCGAAGCGTTCAAGAGGATTCCTGAATGCTGTATTAAGAAAGATCAGTTCTGATCAGGAAGGCATAAATATTATCATAACAAGCATTAAAGACCCGATGATCAAATATTCGGTTTCAAAAGAGATAATGACCAACCTGAAATATTTGACCTCTGATTTAACAGAGACTCTTGAATACCTTGATTCAGAGCCGGTATTTCATGTCAGAGTTAACAAAAAAAATCCTGACCTGAAAAAAGAGAGAGAGATCCTTGACAAGAAAAACATCCCCTGCAAAATAGTTAAGAGTATCGGATCATTTGAAATAGAAAATGCCGGCAGAATGGTACGAGATATCCTGCCCGGGTATGGTTTTTATTTTCAGAATTCAGGTTCATTTGCAGTTTCTGCTGTAGCTTCATCTTTCAAAGGAAAAAGGATACTTGATTGTTGTGCTGCACCTGGCACGAAAAGTATAACCCTTGCCCATCTGTGTCCCAATGCTGACATAATTGCTTCTGATATCAATCCGAACAGATTAAAATTATTCATCCCCTTTTTAAAGAATTCCGAAGCTGACAATATAGAATTGATAGCCGGAGATATCAATGCTCCTCCATTTCAAAATATTTTTGACACCATTCTTATAGATGCTCCCTGCACATCCGCAGGCACATTAAGGAAAAATCCTGACCTTAAGAACAAGATCAACAGAGAAAATATAAAATCTAATTCCTTAAGGCAAATAGAGATACTCAGATCAGTAATGTCATGGGCGGGACGAGGAACAACAATTGTTTATTCGGTTTGTTCATTCATCAAAGATGAAACAGAGAAAGTGCTGGATGATGTCATCCATAATTTCGGAGAGGATGAATTTGAGATAATTGAGACGGATAAGGTTTTAACCCGATACGGATTCAAATTTAAGAAAGGGGCGTTTGGTGCATTCCTTCTTCCTGATCACACGTTGAATAATGATCTGTTCTATATATCTGCTATCAGAAAGAAATGATCATCCCCATTTAACCAGATTCATTTCCATACTGTTGACCATAAAATCATGCCTTGGTGTTATCCTTATCTTAAATCCCAGGTTTCCGGTAGTCCTGCATGTAATGCTACCGGAAAAAAGAGCCCCTTTGCCACTATGCTCAACGTTATGGTTCAATGATACCAATTCTGAACTCATCAGACGGTCATCTCTTTCCATTCTGCCAAAATATACTTCAACTTTCACATCCTCCGGGCTAATGGCGCCGAGATCGGTCAGAACATCCACTTCCAATTTTTCCCCGACACTGAAATTCAACTTTTTATCATATGTTATATCTGAGATTTTTATATCTCTGAAATGTTTTTCAATATGTGTTTTCCACTTTGTAAATTCTTTTAAAGGAGTGAAATCATTTTCTTTAAGTTTTTTAAAATTATTGGCGGCATTAATGTAAAATTTTTCATTATAATCGCTGACCATCCTGAACGTATTAAACCTGGGTGAAAGTGTTGCAATTGAATTTTTTACCCTCTCCATCCATTTTAAAGGAACACCTTTCTGATCCCTCTCAAAAAACATTGGAACTATCTCATCCTCAAGAACAGAATATATCGAGTCACTCTCAACTTCATCTCTGAAGTGTGGATCATCTATTGGGGTCCGCTCACCAACCGCCCAGCCATTTTTGCCATTAAACCCTTCATCCCACCAGCCATCCAGGACAGAAAGATTAAGCCCTCCATTGACCACAGCCTTCATTCCGGATGTACCGGATGCTTCGAACAGCCTGATAGGATTATTAAGCCAGAGGTCAACACCCTGCACAAGATATCTGCCAATATTAATATTATAATTTTCAAGGAATACTACTCTTGATCCTATATTATCTGAATTGATAAAGCCGGTGATCCTTTTTATTATCTCTTTCCCGGGATTGTCCTGCGGGTGAGCCTTTCCAGCTATAATTATCTGGATCGGACGCTCAGTATCAAATAAAAGTTTCTTCAGCCTTTCGGTATCTTTGAATATCAGATCTCCCCTTTTATACGATGCAAATCTCCTTGCAAACCCGATCGTAAGGGCATTGGGATCAAGGATGTTATCATAATCTTTGCTGGTCCTATTGAATATCCCCTTCTCCCGGCATTGATCCTTAACCTTCATACGAACATAATCAATCAATTTATCTTTCCTTATCTTCTTTATGTTCCACAAGCTTTCAGAAGATACATTGTTTATCAATTCACTGATTTCACCATTCCCTTTTCTATATGCCCACTTTTCTCCAAGTGATCCATCCAGCAGCTCCTTCATCTCTCTTGATATCCAGCTTTGAATATGAATTCCATTAGTGATAGATTGGACCGGTGTATGTTCAACAGGAATGTCTGTCCATAAATGATTCCACATCTTGACAGCTACTTCTCCATGAAGTTCAGATACACCATTCACATAAGAACTATTCCTGATAGCTGCAACGGTCATTGAGAAATCAGATCCATGTTTATTACCCGGGTCTTTTCCTAAATCGATAAATTCATCTACAGAGATCCCGAGTTTTTGTGTATACCCTGTAAAATATTTTTTTATTAATTCGGGAGAAAACTCATCATTACCGGCAGGAACAGGAGTGTGGGTGGTAAATACAGTCGATTTTTTTGATAATTCTATCGCCTCTTTCAATCCTAGTGAATATTTCTCTGTAAACTGAAGAGCCCTTTCGAATAATGCAAATGCTGAATGCCCTTCATTAATATGGACAGCATCAGGTTCGATCCCAAGTTCTTTAAATATCCTCATTCCACCTATACCGAGGACAACTTCCTGTTTTAATCTATGCTCTCTATCTCCTCCATAGAGATGGGCAGTAAGTTTCTTGTCGTGATCAGAGTTCTTTTCAATATTGGAATCAAGCATATAGAGGGTTACTCTTCCGGCATCGATCCTCCATACTTTCAACCACACAGGATTATCTGCAAGGAGAACCTCTATGGTCAGGGCAACCCCCTCACTATTAGTCACTTCATGCAAAGGCATTGAACTAAAATCATTTACACGATAAAAATCCTGTTGCCAGCCATTCTTATCCAACCTCTGCTGAAAATATCCTTCCTGATATAAAAGGCCTATTCCTGTCAGGTTCAGATCCAGATCACTGGCAGATTTAATATGATCTCCCGAAAGAATACCAAGTCCCCCAGAATAAATGGGAATCCCCTCAGTAAGTCCATACTCAGCTGAAAAATATGCGATCATATGATCTTTTTTATCTGAAGCTCCGTTCCCTGAAATATATTTATTCAAATCATCGGCGACTTTTGTGACACGCACAAGATATTCCTGGTCATCTGCCAATTCATTCAAACGATCCTGATCGGCCTCCTTTAAAACCCTCACAGGATTATGGTTGGATTTATGCCACAAATCACCATCTATATCTCTGAAAAGGCTGAAAGCATCATGGTTCCAGCAATACCACAGATTTTCAGATATTGAGACCAATTGTGTTAGCTCTTCAGGCAATACTGGTACTACATTAAATTTTTTAAATTCAGACATTGATTCTCCAAAATGATTGGTATTATAATCTATTCTGCAAAAATGGCAAGTTTGTAATTAAAGAATGGTGGATATCAAAGTGATACTACAAATTCATCTATATACAGGTTGAGGAAAAAAAGTAGTTTCCCCATAACCAATTCTTTCCCACACATAATAATAAGAAAGTAGTCAGGTGATATTGTATATATTAGCAGTGTTGATGTTTCGCCTTCAAGAGTGAAGTGTGATTTCTCAGATACAAATTTCAGATTTGACAGCTTCGTCATAATGTCTGCAATCTGTGCTCCGGTCATATCTATATCAGGATCAGATTCATCGATAAAATATTTTTTTTCGAGTTCGAGGCCATCTTTCCCCCACATTCCGATAATCTTCACGGAAGAATTTTTTTCCTTTATTTTTTCAAACACTTTTTCAAACAATTCTCTCACTCCCGATTTTTATTTTTTCTAAAAATTTCTCCAGAACAATGATCTTCATCTTCGCTTTTTCAACCCTTTCTACTTTATTGATCTTTTTCATAAAAAGACCTTCATCTGAACCTTTGTATAATTTTACATACACATTTCTTGCATCGTCATACAGCCCTTGTTGCAGATACAATAATGCAGCACTTTCAGTATCAAATGCTTCTTTTCCAGAATCGTTCGGCTCTTCCACTTCCTGTTTTTTTTCTGACCCTTCATCTTCTTCCATGATACTCAAGTCACCGATATCAGATCTGGAAAACTTATTTAGCTCTTCAAGGGCTGATTCTACTTTTCCAGAAGTCTTCAATATTTCATCAGTAACACTACTTTCCTCTTCATCCGGCAAACTAGGCTCTTTATCTTGTTCATCAGGTGTCACTAATTTTTCAAGATTAGTAGTAAAGCCGATCCCGCTTTCTGACATGCTAATATCAAGTTCTTCTTCCAGATCTTCCCCACTCTCTATTTTCAATTCAGAACCGATGCTGCCATCTTCCGTCATAAATCTTTCGAGATCCGACTCTTTCATAGTATCTTCAAGTGTTACTATCTCTTTTTTCTGCTTTACAATTCCGGCAATTTGACCTGATCCTCCACTTTTAATTCTGTCAACTCCCTCCTTCGCCTTCGAATTGAAAGGGTCCAGAAAAAGCACTTTATCGAAAAATAACTTCGATTCTGCCGTTTTCCCTCTTCCAACCAGGAGTTCTCCCTTTTCCAGAAGGAGATTCAGGTTTTCGGGATATAATTTTAAAAGTTTATCAAGAATATCCTCAGATTCAGAATAACTTTCTAAATTTGCAAGTATTTTGTAATGGAGAAATCCGATCTGGAAAGAGGAAGGATACTTATCGCGAAGATCAGAAGCAAAAGCTGATGCTTCTTTAAAATTTCCGTCTTTATATAGACTTTCAAGCCTATCCAGGCCTTCTCTTTCACTAATACTTTCAGCACTCATTTAAAGTTTCTACTACTACCCTTCCTGACTTACATTTACCGTTACTTCCGAAATGACTCCGGGAGTTGTAGATATGATAGATATTTCGGCCGATCTTTGTGATCCGGAAACATTAGCTGATACATCAAAGTGGAAAGTATCCACTGTTGTACCGGATTCTTCTCCGGAAACAATGGTGATCCAATCCGCCCCGGAAGATACTCTATATGAGATCGGGCATATGTTGTCTACACTACCCATCCACACCTCGATCCCCGAAGAGCCTGCAGTACCAATATCGAAATTAACAGGGCTGGCAACAAGACCGTAATCTGAAGCAGTGCCAAAAAAGTCCTGTCCTACTACATCGCTATATAAAGGCGTAGAAATTGTGATTATATCCGGAGTGAATGAAAAACCTTGCAGTTCTGCCGAGATTTCTCCAGACCATCCCCACGGGACAAAGATATCATAACTTCCGGAATTACGGCTTACTGTAAGTCCCCCCCCATTTGAGAATGTTATCACCGCTCCGGGAAGACCAAGAGCACCTGAGCAAACATAAACGGTACCGCTAACCGCAACCATCTCCTTGGCATCATAAGGGATAATTCTGATCGGTATATTGTCATATATCTCTGAAAGTATTGGAATATCATTTCTTCCATCGTCAACAACTGTTGCTTTAAGATCTATCCTTGTGTCTCCTATAGCCCTCGTACCCGGAGGAATAAAAAACTTTATTCTGGCATTTCCTCCTCCATCGGTCGTCCTGGTATCACTGAGCTTATAGTTGTCAAAGTATCCATACATATCAGTCTGAAAGATAACTGTGTAGTTCACTGCGGGAGAACCATCGTTTTTAAGAACTCTGGCAGTAATATCAGAGTAAACTGACGGAAGTTCTTCCGGAACATATAGAACAGAAGGATTTGCAGTCCCGGACACCTGGAGCCTGAACCCGGCACCACCTGTCATATCCGGATCCTCAACACTACTTCTGGTGCAGGAAGCCAGGAAAATCAATCCAAAAAAAAGTAAAATTACCAATCCATTTCTTTTTAACATTTTACCTCCTGAAAAAAGTCCCATTTTATTGAGCATCCCCGAAATTGGATATCCATACAGAAACAGTACCTATAGCAGGAGCTACTCTGT
Organism: Candidatus Aminicenantes bacterium UBA647; assembly: GCA_002299555.1. Lineage (GTDB taxonomy): Bacteria > Acidobacteriota > Aminicenantia > UBA2199 > UBA2199 > UBA647. The sequence goes on along the minus strand of DBOL01000088.1, from coordinate 9,077 downwards.
GGCCTCCAACATCTATTCCATGAATAGTTACTTTAGCTTCAAGTTTCAAGACTTTTTCCTGTCCCAACCCGACAAGTTCAACAAGTGGTGATTCAAGCTTAGCGACATGCTGAACCAGAACGAAAGGGAGAGACATAGTTTCCCCAACCGGAATCATAAAAGATATCTTTTGTGAAAAACTGTAAATCACATCATCCTCATCACTCAACCCATCAGCTCTTGTATATTCAATATCAATCTGGTCGACTATAATATTCTGATAATAAGTACTATTCGAACCAATATCAACATACGGATCTAAAAGCATTGTTGTAAGTTCCGCTACTCCATTATCATTATAGATAGTCATGCTCCCATCTTCATTAACCTGCACAACGTCTATAAAGATCGTTGTTGATCCCTCCGTACCATCCAGATCATCCCCTGTTATCGAATTAATTAAAAGGACTGAACTTGAAGTTGTCTCATTTTCGAGTTTGTTACAAGATGGTAATACCAGAAAAACCATAATGGCTATGATTAAGAGTATATTTTTCCTTTTCATAATATTCTCCTATTTTACTATCCTCGGTGTGAGGAATATCAATAATTCTTTTTGCTCTCTTCGTTTTGTCGAATTTTTAAATAATGCTCCGATGATCGGAATTTTGCTCAGGAACGGGACCTTATCTGAACTATTTGAATCATCCACTTTGAAAATACCACCTATTACAATAGTACCGCCATCATTTGAAGTCACAGTATTTTCAACTTCCTGAGTAATGATCTGTGGATTTCCAAGAACTGTATTTCCCCAATCCGGATAGTCATTCTTTATCGACACTTCCATAACTATTGTCCCCTTTGCAGTAATGTGAGGAGTGACCTCAAGTTCCAATGCCGCATTCTCATATCTGACCGTTACTGTATTATTCTGAGTTGTCTGGATAGGGATTCTTGCCCCCTGGACTATCTTGGCCTTCATATTATCCTGAGTTGTTATCTTAGGTGCTGAGATCAACCGTCCCTTTCCCTGAGATTCCATTGCTGTCAATGCTGTTGTCAGCTGAAAAGTATTAGCTGCATTTGACAGTGAAAAAACTATCCCTGAATTTGCAGCCCCGGAAGCAGGAACATTGACTGCATAACCTCCACCGGCAAGACTACTTGGGAGACCCGGGTTCAATTGATTTGAAACCTGATCCCCGGAAACTCCGATTGAGTTGGGGAATGACAAATTTGTCTGATTTCCATGATATGAATCGGCCATAAAATTTGTTCCCCATTGTATTCCGAGACTTCTTATAAACGATGTTGATGTTTCAACGATCTTAGCTTCGATGGATACCTGAGGATTTGAGGAATCTAACGTGTCGATCAATTTATCAATGAGACCCACGTTATCCTGAACTTCTGAAATTATCAACATATTAGTTCTTGCATCTATAACAACCTCACCCCTTTTCGACAATTGTTTAGCTATAATCGTTTTTATATCTGCAGCTTTTGCATAACTGAGTTTTCTAGTTATCACTTCAAGCCTACCTTCCATCTGGCGGGCTTCCTGAAGTTTTCTCCTCTTCTCTGCTTCCTTGGCAAGTTTGTCAACATTTCCAATTCTGAGGATATTTCCTTCAAGGATCATGTCAAGGCCGTTAATCTTAAGAAAAAGTTCAAGAGCCTGATCCCAAGGGACCTGTTTCAACTCTGAAGAGATCCTTCCGGTAACACCCGGATCAATTACTATATTTAAATCTGATACCTGTGCAATAAATTTCAGAACATTTGAAAGATCCGCATTTTTAAAAGAAAAGTCCATCGGTGTTCCGGTAAATTCTTTTCTTCCCTGCTCAATTGTATTTTTTAAATATGCGATCTGGCTGGGCCCCTTATCTTTTTCTATCTTGATAAAATTATTAGAATCTCTCTCTTCTATACCAGACTTTTCTTCTGAGAAAAACTCAGGTTTTGAGTTCAGTTTTACTGTAGTACCTGTCCCCTTGTCATTTACAACACCGGAAAAATTCTGTGAATCCCCGATCACTTTACCTTTCTTTTTAAGTCGCTCTATGAATGCTTCATCTTTAATACTGTTCACTGGAATGACCACATTTTTGGAAACTGTTTTTTTCACAACTTCAGAATCAGAAGGAGTAAACTTTACAGGATTCTTAACTGGTTCACTTTTTGCCAGAGCATTTTTATTAAACTCTACTTCAAGAGTACTTCCATTGTAGTAAACATTATACTCCTTCAGGTAATCCAGGTCGAAAACTATCCTGAAAACATCAGGAGAATTATAAGATCCTCTTATCCCTTTCACATTCAAAAGACCGATCCTCTTGTTGATCTTTTTCGACTTAACGTTATGAAGATCAATAGCCAGCCTGGCTGGTGTTTTCTCAAGCGGGATAACCTTATAGTTAACCTTACTGGACAGTGCTATTCCAAATCGGAGCATACTTCCTTTCCGTTCCTCGAATTTTACATTTCTCAATACTCCATTTCCTGAAAATTTTGTGGTTTTTTCAGCCCTTGACTTTGCTATCGGCTTAGAAGTAACATTCTTTTTCCCCGAAAGTGAAGCAATTTCTGTTTTCGGTTCAACTTTAGACACCGGAAATTCAATATACAATCCATTCCTGTTACTGAACACCCTGTAACTTGCTTTATTTTTCAGTTTTATTTCAACATCAAGATTTTTCCCACGTGATTTCAACTCGATCTCTTTGATGACCGGAGAGTTAAAGAAGTATTTCTCATTATTGCCCTCAAATGTAACATCCTCTATTCTCATAACGATAAATTTAAAGTTGTCTTCTATCGGATAGAAAAGATCAGGGATGGGTATTATCGAGTCTGTAGCAAAATGAAGCTGTACAAAATCATCACCTTTGAAATATTCAACACCCTTTATAACTGTTTTTCCATTGAGAAAAAAAGCTACCAGCACAAAAAATACCAATACTGAAGTTAATTTTTTATTTCTCATTTTTTCTCTCATCCTCCTCTTCGGGATTTAGCCTTTTGATGATCGTCCTCTCTTTCGTTCCGCCCAATGCTATTGTCAGGATCTTCTTGAATTTAACCATATGACTTCCAATCTCCAGAATTTCCCCATCATAGACACTATCTCCCTTTTTCACTAAATAAGGCCTCCCATCCGGGCCTTTTAAAAGAGCTATAAATATACCTTTTTTCTTAACTATCCCTTCAAGCTCAAGCTGATCTATGTCAAGACCTTCAAGTCCGGCTTTTCTTTTCTGTTTCAATTTTGAACTGTTTCTCTTTAACAGATCCCAGAAAGGATCTCGCCTTCCCATCGGATTATAAACGAATTCACCAGACAAAGGTGAAGATTGTAATTGCGAACCGGCAACAGGTTTTACAGCTTTCTCAGCTTTCTTTTCATCGACTTTCTTATCCTGTTGTGGAAAAAGGAACACGGCACAAAGAAGAAAAATAAATAATACGTTTTTCATTATTACCTCCTCCTCCTTCCAGGCTTACTCTTAGCCTTTGACCCTGTTTTCCGGTAAATATAGGTCGATGCATTGAAACTTGCTCTTATAGAGTAGTCACTGATCTTCTTTTTTATCGGGTTTATCGTAAGATTGTTCACTGTAAAAATCTTCTGAAGACGAGACAATTGGTCAAAGAAAACACCAAGGTTATGATATGTCCCTTCCAGCGTTATTGAATAAGGGACCTCAATGTAAACTTTCTTCGTACTCTTATTCTGCTCTGCAAATTTTCCGATCTTCAGTCTGGCACTTGAGATGATTGATTGAATTTTTTTAATTATCTGACTTACTTCACTCTCTTCAGGAAGAATAAGCTTCAGTTCTTCCAGAGTTGCTTCGTAGTTAGCAATCTCTTCCTTTAATTGCTTCAGCTTCCCTTCCTGCCTTTCAGCAATCCTGATCTTGCTTTCAACATCTCCAAGTTCAGTTTCAATTGTTTCAATTTTTTCACTGGTTGGCGAATAGTGAAAATAAAAGAAGAACCCGAAAAGGACTGCTCCGATTATCAGATATACTCCCAATTGTCCATACCAGGGTAAACTTTGCAAATCCATTTTACACCGTCCCCTTTTTCTTGGAAGGATCAGAAAAAGTGCAATCGAGCCTAAAGTCAAACACATCAACTCCAGACTTCTTTTTTCTTACTGAATCTTTAAATTTAATACTCTTAAAATAGTTTGTACTCTTTAAATTGTTGATAAAATCAGCTACCAGGTTATTTGAAAGAGCACTACCTTTAAGACTCAAAGTTCTATTATTGAATTTCATGTTGCTAAGCCATACCATTTCAGGAAGAGCACGGGAAAGTTGATCCATCATTTTGACAGCAACCTGCTTTCTCGCATTCAGACTCTGAATAATGTCCACTTTGTTCTTCAAAATCTTCTTAGTATTTTCAAGAACCTTTAAGGTCTCCAGAACATCTTCAAGTTCAGTAAGCCTCGCTTTTCTCACTTCCAGGGACTTTTTAACATCGCTGAATTTATTTGACTGAAGAAAATACATTCCACCTATAATAAAGATAGTAAGTACAATTGCTCCGATGATCGCAGGGACGCTTAGCTCATTCGCCTTTGCTTCATCAGCAAAAGATTCAGTTGCCGCTACACCATGAGCAAGATCTTTCTTCTCTGGACTTAATAAATTAACTTTGATCATTTTTCATCTCCGACAGCCCTAAGAGCTAATCCCATGGCAACATTGAATACCGGTGCCATTTCGCTGATAAAGTTTAGATCAAATTTTTTCTCATTGATTTCAATGTTGTTAAAAGGATTGACGATCTCGAACGGGATATCGAATTCTTGAGAGAACAGGTCAAGGATCGAGTCAAGGTTAGCAGTTCCTCCACTCAGAAGGATATTATCGATCCGCCCCTCCATCGTATTAGACCTGTAAAACTCGAAAGTTTTCTTGACCTCATTCTTTAGTTCGCCGAATATAAGGTTCACGACCGGTTTTACCGCGGCAGGAGAAACTCCATCAACCTGCCTCCCTTTTTTTACTGACTCGGCTTTCTCATATTTGAGGTTCAATTCCTTCTGAATGAGATCTGTGAATTGGTTACCGCCCAGTGCTATATCCCTTACAAAAACAGGACTCCCCCTTTTTGAAATCACAACATTGGTAATCGAAGCCCCAATATTAATGATAGCAATCGTTCTGTCCTTGTACATTTCGTAATTCTTCAGGACGCTGTTTAGCACAGCGAAAGATTCAAGATCGACCATTTCAACTTTTTTCTGAGAAATGTCAAACACATTCAGATAGTCATTCAACTTTTCCTTCTTTACCGCGGCCAGTATTACACTCGCCATGTTAGGTTGATCATCAGACTGGTCGAGGATCTCGTAGTCAATATTGACCTCTTCCGGAGTAAAAGGAATATGGGGCCTGGCCTCCCAAAGGATATGTTCATGCATCTCCGAAGGGCTCAGTTTTTGAACTTCTATCTTTTTTACAATAACTGAACTTCCGGAAACTCCGAACGATACGTTGTTTGTTTTGACCTTGCTTTCATAGAAAATATGCTGGATCGATTCTGCCACTGCAGCAGAATCCATTATACTACCCTCAACTATTGATTGATAAGGGACGGGCTCATAACCGAGGGCAACGAGCTCGTGCACAACTTCTTTCCCCTTTTTCTTTGCTTTCAATTCAACAATCTTCAAAGCAAAGGAACCAATATCGAGGCCTAGTATTCTTTTTGTTCCGAAACCGAAAAAAGACATACCATTCTCCACTTATGGTTTTTTTCCATACGATACCTGTTTAGCATAGTGAAAATGAAAAGTCAAGTTCTTCATTTCTCTATTTTGCAGATATATAGGGAGTGTATAAAAACTGAAACCCCGAAACCCTTTGCCCACGCGGCTTTTCGAGTATAACTTTAAAATTCGCTGTTTTTGCAGATATATAGGGAATATCAGCCTTTTCGAAGTTGTATAACACCTATATCTCATCGTTATTCCGATTTTTCAACAATATAGCACTATCTAGCCGTTTTTTTATCTATTTTCATCTGTTTTTTCTGAGAAAAGACAACAAAATACTTTCATAACTTGAAATAAATTGAACTTTATGATATAAATTCGTGGTATATAAAAAATTAGGAGTAATGAGATGTTTGCTATACTTGAAACAGGCGGAAAACAGTATAAAGTTGAAGAGGGAGATATACTGGAAGTTGAATTATTAACTGAAGAGAAAGAAAAGAAACAGGATAAATTTGTTTTTGAGAATATTCTTTTGCTGAAAGGGAAGACCACTTTGCTGGGAACTCCTTACGTAAAGAATGCAAAAGTTAAGGCTAAGATCTTAGAGGAGATTAAAGCTCCCAAGATCATAGTTTTCAAAAAGAAATCGAAAAAGCAATACAGAAGAACACAGGGACACAGACAAAGACTGCATAAGATCCTTATCGAAAAGATCGAAGTGAAAACAGATCCGAAGCCCAAAGCAAAGCCTGCTGAGAAGAAAGAGGAGAATTAATAATGGCACATAAGAAATCCGGTGGTAGCGCAAAGAATGGCAGAGACAGTAACTCAAAAAGGCTTGGTGTAAAAAAGTATGGCGGGGAACAGATAAATGCAGGATCTATCATAGTGAGACAGCGTGGATCAAAATTCAACCCCGGACTGAATGTCGGGATCGGAAAGGACGATACATTGTTTGCTCTCTCTACCGGTATTGTTAAATTTCTCACCAAAAATAAAAAAAAGTTTGTAGAGGTCATACCAAATTAACCGGCAATCTTCAGATCTATTCCTAAAAATTGCTCTGAAGACACCTTGTTTTAATAATTTTCCAATTCACAACTAAATATGTTTATTGACAGGACTAATGTAATTTTTTCCGCAGGGAAAGGTGGTGATGGTTCTACAAGTTTTAGAAGAGAAAAATTCATACCTAAAGGCGGGCCTGACGGTGGCGATGGCGGTGATGGTGGCGACATTATCCTGATAAGCAGGAAAAAGGTCAGCTCCCTTATAGATTTCAAAGGTAATCATCATATAAAAGCCGGTAACGGCGGTAACGGCTCCGGTAATAAAAGATCCGGTAAGTACGGAGAGAACAGAGTTATGGAAGTACCGGCAGGAACAATTATCAAAACCTATCCGGAAGAAGACCTGATATTTGACTTTAACGATGAGGATATTGAATTTATAATTGCAAAAGGTGGAAAAAGTGGTGCAGGTAATGTCCGATTCAAATCTTCTGTTAATCAGGCTCCTACAAAGGCGAAGAAAGGGAAGCCTGGAGAGTCGATAAGAGTTATACTAGAATTAAAACTTATCGCTTTTGCAGGACTTGTCGGATTTCCAAATGCAGGAAAATCTACTCTTATTTCAAAACTCAGCGGTGCAAAACCAAAGATCGCAGATTATCCTTTCACAACTTTGACTCCCCATCTCGGAGTAGTATATCAGGGATTTGAAAGCCTTGTGATAGCTGATATCCCGGGAATAATTGAAGGCGCTCATAAAGGTGAAGGGATGGGAACCGATTTCCTCCGGCATATTGAACGGAACCGGGTTCTGGTTTTTATGATAAACATGGGAGATGCTTCCGATACTAATCCGGTTAAAAGACTTAATATACTGATGAACGAACTTCGTTCTTATAAAAAAGATTTGTTGAGAAAACGACACCTTGTTGTTGCAAATAAGATTGACCTGTTGGATAATATTGATGAAAGTAATGAACTTCTTGAGTTAAGGGAGCATTGCAGGAAAGAGGGACTTGAATTATTGGAAATATCAGCACTTAAAGATATCAATCTTAATCGTCTTAAAAACAAACTTTTCAAACTTCTAAATGAGGACTAACAAAAGAACAGGGATACTTGGAGGGACTTTTAATCCTGTTCATAACGGCCATATCGACATTGGTCTACGTGTTCTTGATCATTTCGATCTCAATTCGATCAGATATATTTTGTCTGCAAAACCACCACACAAAAATGGTGATCATATCGTTTCAGCATCTCTTCGCTGGAAGATGCTGAAAGCCGGACTCGAACCATATCCGGAACTGGTCCCTGATGACACGGAGATAAAGAGGGATGAATTTTCATGGACAATCGACACAATAAGGCAACTGATCAAATGCTCTCCAAATGATAAATTCTACTTTTTATCCGGAAGTGAAGGATTTCTGAAAATAAGGACCTGGAAAGAGTATAGAAAACTTTTCAAGCTGGTTAACTTTATTGTTGTCATGAGAACACTGAAACAGGAATCTGAGGTTACCGACCTTTTGGAAAAGGAAAATATCACTCCCGTTGCACATGGAGAACCAGAATTAAATAAACCTGCAGTATATTATTATTCCTATGAGTCCAACCACCTCGACCTATCGTCCACACAAATAAGACATCTTGCGGGAAGAGAGAAAAATATAGATGGATTTGTAAACAAAAAAGTAAAAGAGATAATTGAGGAGAACGATCTCTATGGAAAAAATCAGCCCTGATAAATTTAATTCTGAATTAAAGAAGTGGAAAATTCCACCGATAGTAAAAAAAGCAGTATCTGTTATCTCAGATAAGAAAGGGGATGACATTGTAATATTAAAACTGAAGGGGATAACAGATCTTACAGATTTCATGATCATATGCAGCGGTAACTCTCAGAAACAGAATAAAGCAATTGCAGATGAACTTCAAAGGCTACTGAAAAAGGAATTCAAATCAGGTCCCCTTGGAATTGAGGGCGGCAATTACGGTGATTGGATCCTTCTGGATTATGTCGATTTCATCGTTCATGTCTTCTCTCCGGAGGTCAGAAAAAAATTCTCTCTTGAAAAACTTTGGATGGATGCAAAAAGATACGATTTCATCTTTACTTGATAACCTTAAAGATCCCCTCTCCAAAGAGGTAAAGGAGAAGGCAGAAAAGGTCTCCGCTTACGAAACCAGTGTCCTCCTCTATGGAGAAACCGGAACCGGGAAAGATTTCTGGGCTGAATATATTCATCAACAAAGCGGAAAAGAAAAGATGCTTAACCTCAATTGTGGAGACGTCCCGGAAAATCTGCTTGAAAGCGAATGGTTCGGATACAGAAAAGGTG
>DBOL01000075.1 GCA_002299555.1 Candidatus Aminicenantes bacterium UBA647 | reverse complement strand
CATCAGCTTTTCCGATCTTAAGCTCAAGTATCCCATCCTTCAAAACAGCCTCTATCTTTTGCGGATTAATATCTTTTGGAATTGTGAAAGATCTGCTGAATGTACCACAGAAACTTTCAACTCTGTGATAATTTTCCTTTTTGATCTCTGTATCTTCTTTCTTTTCCCCTCTGATGCTTAAAATATTCTCTGTTAGATCTATCTCAATATCATCTTTTTTTATCCCGGGAATTTCAATTTTGAAGACATAACTATCTTTCGTTTCATAAATATCGGTTGAAGGATTCCAGTCAGTATATCCCTCAGTACCTTTGATCCCTTCACTCATAAGATCATTTTCGAATAACCTGTTTATCCTGTCGCTTAACCTTACAAGATCTCCGTAAGGTTTCCATTTTAATACGGTCATTTTTGCCTCCTTTACATTTTGCATTTATATTATAGTGCTGAAATACGGACTTGTCAACTTTATTATGATTTCTTTATCATATTTATCTAAGCGTATTATCATCATATTTATATTTTTATCCGACCAAAAACCAAATTTTGTACTTTTTTTGTTGATTTTCATTCATTCACAATGTATAAATCTCAATAACAGATTCATTTTTTTCCGGAGGGAAACATGATAGAAGTAGAACGCGTCAGTAAGAGATTTCGACTTTCCAGAAAGCAACGCCGCGAAATGGGCGAAGATTATTCAGGTGGCAAATTCATCCAATCCGTTTCAGATGTATCTTTTAAATGTACCCCGGGGAAAATATTTACTCTCCTCGGGCCGAACGGAGCCGGTAAAACAACAATCTTGAGAATGTTGGGAACAATACTCAAACAGGATTCAGGAAAAATTATAGTTGCCGGATTTGATACACTTAAAGAACCTGACATGGTCCGTTCAAAAATTGGATTCCTCACCGGTACTACAGGCCTCTATGCCAGACTTACACCTGAGGAGATGGTAAAATATTACGCTAATCTTTACGGTATCTCCGGGAAGAAATACACAGCGAAAAGAGATTCATTATTTGATCTCCTTGAGATAAACAAATTTAAGGACAGGCGCATAGGAAAACTTTCATCAGGCATGAAGCAGAAAGTATCAATAGCAAGGACACTTATCCATGACCCGGAGGTTGTGATCTTTGATGAACCTACCGTAGGACTTGATGTGATCACTTCACGTAATATCATTAAACTTATCAGGGACTGCAGGGATGAGGGGAAAACGGTTATCTTCTCCACCCATATCATGGGAGAAGTAAATATGTTAAGTGATGATCTTGCTATCATGGACAGGGGCAAGATAATCTTCAATGACACTTTCAACAAATTTAAAACCGGAATGACATCTGCAACAATTGAAGATGAATTTGTAAAGATCGTAGGAGGAGAAAAATGAAGAATATAATAATTATATTCCTGAAAGAGATGAAAGACATTCTCCGTGACAGAAGAACTTTGTTATTAATGGTTGTAATGCCGCTTGTCCTTTTCCCTCTGATAATAAATATAAGCTCAAAATTCATGATGAAACTGGAGACCAGCGCGAAAACCAAAATACTCAGGGTCGGAGTCATTCTTAACAGCAATGATGACAGGATAAGAAGATCTGTCAGTTCCAGAGATGACATGGCTTTCACGGATGTCAAGGATGAAAATTCAATTGAATCAATGATAAACGGGGAAACCCTCGATTTCTGTATAGTTCTGGACAAGCAGTTTGACAAAAAAGTGAAAACACTTCAGCAGGGTGAGATTAGGCTCTATTTTAAATCGTCAGCTAAAAATGATATTTCAAAGAGAAGAATAGACAAATTGTTGTCAGACTATAAAAATGATCTGCTGGAAGAGAGGTTCCGAATACTGGAACTAAGTACTGATGTAGTCAAAGCATTTAATATAAATGAGAAAGATATTGTAACAGTTAAGGAAAAATTCGGTGAAAAGGTTGGTGGATTTATACCTTACCTTTTCGTTATTTTTTGTTTTGTCGGTGCAATGTATCCTGCGATCGACCTTGGAGCCGGGGAGAAAGAGAGAGGGACCATAGAGACCCTTCTGGTCAGTCCTGCATCCCGGACCCAGATCGTGATCGGGAAATTCATTGTTGTTACATTGTCGGGTATCATAAGCGCTGTTCTCACTTTTGTGGGACTTTATGCTTCTATTAAACTTAATAGCGAGATACCCACAGAAATATTCGACCTTATACTCAAAGTAATTGATATAAACTCAATAATTGTAATTTTCACCCTGATAATCCCGATCAGTGTATTTTTTGCCGGAATACTGCTCTCATTCTCATTTTTTGCAAACTCATTCAAAGAGGCTCAAAGTATTATGACCCCTTTTAACTTCATAGTCATAATTCCGGCATTTATCGGTACCCTCCCCGGAGTAAAACTTACAGCTACAACTGCCATGATCCCGATCCTGAATGTGTCTCTGGCCTCAAAGGCTATTATTTCCGGGACTATAAACAGCGGACACCTCGCGATCACTTATATCTCCATGTTCCTGCTGGCTGCTGTCAGCCTTATCATATGTATAAAATGGTTTGGCAGGGAACAGGTAATATTCAGGGGTGGATGATCTGACAAAAACAGAAAGAAAATAATAATTGCTTTCTTAGTGTGATAGAATTTTTTTGAAGCTAAAAATGAACTCATTGATCAAAAAGGAGAATTTAAATGTTCTGGCTGCCATGACAGCAGGATTCATTTCCCTGTACACCACTGTTCTTTGCGGTCACGGCTCCTTAAAATTTACATTCTTCATAACACTGATCGTAATAATGGCAGAATTTTTATTCAGGTTTGTTTCATCCGGAATAAAGCTTCCTTACATCCTTCTGATCTTTTCACCGATAACATTGATATTTTACTCAACCACCCCCGACTTCCAGATAAGGCTCACATCTCTTCTGTTGCTCGCCTATATTTTCAGTGTGCCCGTAAGCCGGAATAAATGGAAGGTCAGATCTTCAGAATGGAGTGAAAACCCTTTCCTGATATGGCTCATTCCTTTGATCATTTTCAGTTCACTATCTTTCTGGCTTGATCATAAAGGTGTTGAGTTGTCAGGAGATGAGCCCCACTATCTCATGGTAACACAGAGCCTTGTTGAAGATCATGACCTCTCTCTAAAAAACAATGTTGAGGATCGGTCTTATCTCGATTTCATACCGGTAGAAATTCCTGCCCACATGATAATACATGAAGGCAAATATCTCTCGTTCCATATGCCCGGCCTCTCTTTTCTAATGATCCCTTTTTACATTATTTTCAACTTAATTGGAGATACTGTCTCTCCCCACCTGTTTTTCAGGTTATCAATTTCGATCGTTAATGCATTTTTCCCGCTTGTACTTTTTTACCTTATGAGAATGTTTTTCCCGGGAAGAAAAATAACCGGGATCTGGCTGCTCTCAATCGTTACAGTCCCTTTTCTATTCCACTCTGTCCACATATTCCCTGAGCTTCCAGCTGCGACTTTACTCGCAGGATCCTTTTTGTTCTTATACCGTGCCAACCCGAAACCCGGGATCGCCGGATTATTATTCTCGCTCACAATATGGTTTCATGTGAAGTACTACCCCCCACTGGTATTGTTCGCAGGATTTGCCGTGTGGAAATTGTTAAAGGGGAGCTCGAAAAAAGATCTTTTTAAATTCCTTTTATATCCAGCCCTGAGTTCAATTCTGTTATTGTTGTTCAGCAAAGAAATATATGGCACATTCAACCCGTCAGGAATATTCCCTGCAGAGAATTACTGGACAACTTCAATTCTGCTCAAGATCAAAGTTTTCTTCGCATATTTTATTGATCAAAGGGATGGATTGTTACTCTACGCCCCGACCCTGTTCTTTTTCATTTTTGGTTTAAAGATCAAGGATATTTCATGGAAGATCCCGGCAGCACTCCTTACTACATATACATTCTTTCATGCAGTCACAACTGTGAGAGGAGCTCATGCCCCTGCCGGCAGACCTCTTATATTTGTATTCTGGATCATCCTTTTGTTCATGTTCAATTATTATTTCAATTCAAATAAAAAAAATATTTTCAGGATCATGACAGGATTTAACTTTTTTATACTGTTCTGGATATTGCAATATCCTCAATTCATATACCAACCGGTATTTGCATCTACCATTGAGGGAGGCTCGTCTTTTCTCTCATTTATGGGAAGCAACACATTGAACCTCACGAAGTTCTTCCCATCATTTTTAACAAAGAGCGGAATTTTTTATTTTCCTAATATTATCTGGATAGGTGTTCTCTTTATAATTGCTTTGACATATTACTCCGGGAGCAAGAAAAAGATCCGATTAACTTCCAAAAGCACTGAGTATCTCTCTGTAATTTTATTCATAGCAGCAACTCTTCTATTTTCATTACTTCCTCACATTCACATCTCACCAAAAGACAATTTCAGGAAAAATGGAATATCACTGTTTAATTCTTCATCAAACTTCGTCTGGCTTGAGAATGATAATAAATTCAGAGTAAAAAGCAATGAAGAATATACGATCTATTTTGAGGAGAGACAATGGAAAAAGAACATCTCATTCCAGTTTAATATCCCTGTCGATTCCTCGATCGAAGCAGTAAACGGTAAAACCCTGATATATAATTCAATAAGGTCAAATAATTCTAAATTTGATATAAATTTATCAAATATGAAAAAATTAAAACTAATGGGGAAAAAATTGATACCTATATGGATAAAAACAAGATCATTGCAGAACGATAGTTTCTTCCATCTGAGAATAGAGGCAAAGTGAAGATAGAAAAAGAGTGCTCTGTCAAGGATATAATAGACAAGAAGCTATATCCTTGTGAAAAATTTCCCAGGACCCTGTTCCCTGATCTCGTATCCATCCTTACAGAATTATTCAACAAATATGAGAGGGCAAACATTATAAAAAATGGTGAAAACGAGATCCCCTGTACTGAAGATTTTGAGAAGAAAATTTATCAAACAATTAGTTTAAGCGCCCTTTTGAACAACGACCCGGGAACTCTGGCGCTTATTTACAAGGATCTGATATTTAAGTTTATATTTAAAAGACATGCTAATAAAGAAGATGTGGAAGAGATAGTCCAGGAGATCATTACCAGGTTTCTTCATAAAAAAATAGATGCAATTCGCAGACGATTCAACTTTGACAACCCGGAATTACCAACATTTACATCCTATTTTATGGTTACAGTTCGTAATATATATATAGACATAATCAGGAAGGAAACAAGGGGTGGTCATCTTGTTGAGAATGAAATGGAAATCGAAAAATTAAGTGACAATCGGAAAAGAGATATGCTGAACACACTTATTCTGGAAGAAGAATTTAAAAAATTTAAAACATTGATCAAGCTTTATCACAGGACCGGGCCAAAACTGAACCTGACACTGAAGATCAAATACAACATCCCTATAAGTGACACTGACATTCTTTCCTGCTTCCCGGACTGCTCGGAAGATGAAAAGAACCTTTTTGTAGACAAAAGCGGGAATTACATTAAAAACAGAAGAAGTATGGAGAGGATCGTACCGATCTTCAATAAATATGAGGGTAAATCTAACAACCCGGACACTTTGCGGAAGTGGATATCCACAAAACTTGAAGAGATAAAGAGACAGATGAACAATATCCACCCAGGATCACCTTATAATAATTCTACTATTTCCGATTTGATTATTCTCTACTATAAGTGGCAGAAAAATCAGGGAGTTTAATATGAAAGATGAGAGAGATTTTTTTAAAAGTGATGGACATATAAATGATGTTTTTACGGCAATTTGTTCTGACAGATTGAAAGCGGAGAGAGAAGACCTGATCCCTTCAGAAATAAGGTTACACCTTGAGAATTGTGAATTCTGCAGAAACTCTGTTCTTGACATATTTAGTTCAACATTATCATCAGTTGAAAACTCCTCTCAGAACTTAAGCTTGTTCAATGAACCCGAGCCGGTCAGGAGATCATCTTCATACAGATTTTTTCTCCGTACAGCCGCCACATTTCTTGCCCTTGCGTTTATTTCAGGAATTTATCTTATTATGGACAATGATGAACCTGTAAGTATTAAATTGACACAGAACAGAAAGGAGATCACCATTGTTAATGCAGGCACTGAATCACAAAACAGAGGCATCATTCAGGAGAAAATATCCGACTCAGACTCCAGGAAAGAGGTTGCATTCTTATCTCAGAAAACACCGGACCCTTTCAAGGACAACCCAAACCTTGAGTACATGGTTGATAGTCCTCACAGAGGCAGGCTTATCAATATTATTTCCCCGGAGTTCCGGATCACCGACAGAGGAAAGATAATATTCAAATGGGAAAATCACATTAACAAAGAACTTGAACTTAAGATCCTGAACAATCTTAATGAGACCCTCTACACATTCAAAGCAAAAGGGAGTATAGTCGAGTTTAAAGGCAATCTTTCCCCGGGACTTTACTATTGGAAACTTGAAGATAAGGAAAATCTATATCATGTAGGGAAATTCCTTATCGAAAAATAATATTCGCCTCATTACATCTTCTTGATCACAAGACCACACTCCTTCATCTGAAGAGTTTGAATCCTTTTTCTCCGCTTCCAGATACGAGTCCCAATGAAAAACAGGGTGGGATACTTTATTCTTTCGTAAGCGTTTAATAAACGCTTACTTTTATTCATACAGAATTGGATTATAATTTTGTTTTATGTTAATCGTTAAACTATATTGCAGTTTAGAGGGAGGGGATAATGACGGCTATCAGGTTAAAACTGATTGTAATAATGATTTTCCTTATTTTTCTTAGTTCATGTTCCATACAGAAGATGATCAATATTGAATCCAGTTATCCGGATACTCAGCGAAATATATATGGTGTTGTTACAATGACCGATAACTGGATCGAATTCGAATCTCCCGCTTTATTGTCAGAGGGTGTCATTAAAGGAGTGGTAAGAACCGGAAAGACATCATTGAAAAGGATATCTATTCCAGTAAGAGAAATAAAAAGTCTATGGGTTGGCAAGAGTTCAATTTCTGAAAGTATATGGAATCTGATATCCGTTATGGGGATTCCGATTCTTTTTGCCCCTCAATTCCTTGTGGCTGGATCAATTTTTTCGGCTATTGTTTTAATATTCTAGCAGGAGATCAATATGAATAAAAAAATTATTTCCGTTATTGTTATTCCCTTTTTCCTTCTATTCTCATATTCATGCTATTCCACAAAAATGATTGATGGGATAAAAATCACATCCGAAAAAAATAAAAACACAAAAATATATGGAGTGGCTACCTTAGCTGGGAAATGGATTAGTTTTGAAGGTGGTGAAGGTGCCCGGATTATCGACCGATTTGTTATTGGTCAGGTAAGAGATGAATCAGGTGTCCTGAAAATTGTCAGGATTCCAACTGAAGTTATCACAAAGGCTTGGGTGACGAAACTGGATAAGAAGAAGACCATATTCAGAGTTTTAGGGGTCCCTGCAGGAATTGCATATTCATTATTACTGGTAACATTTATATTTGGGGGTTTCCAGTAGGATTAAGTTCAACAATGGTTGTGCAACCTCTAAAACTAATGTACAGTTTTTAGAATTTTCTCCCCTATTTCATTTTGAATTAAAATTATGATATACTTTTTATATCGAAAATTTCTTCGGTAATTCCTCAAAAATGATGAATGGGATAAGTTTACATAGTCAACGTTATCCGAACTTGACTATCTGAAATATAAGGGAAATAGAAACTAATTACTCATCAAAAATATCAACCGAGTTATCCTCTGACCTGAATCAGAAACATTTCCATTTCCAGGGTTTACAAGAACACCTTTTGATGGTTCATCATTTAAATTATTATATCCCCCGCACCTCTCAAAAAGCTCCTCAATGGCTGTTCTATTTCTGGAAAGATCATTTTTCGAACCTTTAGGATCAACATATATGTATCCTGATCCTTTTCCACCATTTCCTCCTTCGTTTCTGAAACCGTACTTATGTGTTCCTCCAGAACTAGCTGGACTCCCCACAGGATAAGGATCAGACAATACCCTGGTCTGTTCTGAGAAAGCATGATCCCAGATGTGTTTCCCCCAATTGATATCTACTTTGTCTCCTTCATAGCTCACCACTCCTGCTATTTGTTCTCTAACCCATTCTGAATATCTGCCAACTGATCCCCCGCCTGATTTATCATAAGCTGTTGCATTGTTCTCATCATTGGGAAATATGAATATGTCAATCTCGGTTGGTGTTACAG
>DBOL01000074.1 GCA_002299555.1 Candidatus Aminicenantes bacterium UBA647 | reverse complement strand
CGGTCTACCATCCACTGTCCGGTCCGTCTTCCATAAATCGGGCTTTTGTAATCCAGGGTATATTTTTCCATCATGCCAATGGAAGAGCCGCATAGTACAAGCATTAATTTGGTGTTTATCAACAGGGAATCCCAATTATCCTGGAGTACTGAAAGGATCTCAGGGAATTTATCTACTATGAATGGGAATTCGTCAAAGACCAGAACTACCCGATCCTTGCTGTTTTCGGCTATGTAAAGAAAAAAATCATCCCAGTTTGACAGCGGTGAGCGTGCCAGTAAGATGTCGTTAAAGAATTCCATTACCATTAAATTTAACCTGCGCAGGGTATCTTCTTTTGATTCTGCCCTGCCAAGGAAAAAAAGAACACTTTTATCTTTGGCGAATTCATTTAAGAGTTCGGTTTTACCAATTCTACGCCGACCGTATATAATGATGAGTTCTGCTTCTTTTGAGTTGTACTTTCTCTGCAGGAATTCCAATTCGCGAATTCTGTTGATGAATTTCATTACGAGTATATACTTATAATTCAACAAATTTAAGTTTAACGGATTAAATAATATCTGCAACCTTCTGTTGTCAGATATGGCTATAAGGGCCGGAAAAGAACCTATCTGTCATCCCTTAGTTTCATATGTCTTAGTACTCATAGGGTTCTTAATAGATTCAGTAAAGGTTTTTTAATCATTGACACATGTTCTTAAAAAACGCTTATAGAACAGATAATATCTCATCCGCTATCTGTTTTGCACCCACAGCCTCTCGCCTTCACTTTGCCTGGGTGCCTGTCCCGATCTGCTCCGGCCCGCCCCTGTGATGTGGGGGCAGGCAGGCGCTTTTTAGCAATTATTAACCACATATATAACTATTAAAATATAAAATAACATTATCCGGACAAAAATGTTTACATAATTGGAGCTGGAACATCTTTATAACATTTCGTGTTAATAGAATTATCAAAGTTAATTTAAATCAAACTTTAAATCAAACCAGGTGATTCTATTGGAAAGTATCGGAGCAATTAAAAAGCATTTGGATTATATGTCCCATGAAATTGTTGAAATAAAAAAATTAATAGTTGGCTTGGAATCAGATAAACAAAAATCCAATCAGGCATGGGATGATTTAATGAGTGTATCAGACCAAATCTCGGAGAAATGGACTGACGTTTCAGCTGCAGATGAAATAAGATCACAAAGAGAAAAGACGTGGTGAATCGGTGAACATTTGTCTGGATAGTTCCGTGATTGTAGCAGCCTTAAGAAAGCAAGAAGTCCATCATGAAGCTGCAAGAAATTTACTGGAAAAAGTAAAAGATGGAAATCATATTGCCATAGAACCTTATATTGTTTTAATTGAAGTTGTTGCTGCTATAAAACGACGAACAGGTTCTACAGAACTTGCCAAAAGAGTAAAAAATGATTTTCTGGCTATAGACACCATAAATTTTACAGACATTGAATCAACCAGGGCGAGTGATGCATCTGAGATTGCAATGAATCTTGGGGTAAGGGGAATGGATGCTATTATAATACAAACAGCCAAAGAGTTTAATGTCCCCCTCATTACATTGGATAAGGAAATGATCGAGAAAGCTAAATCATTTGTCGATATCCGTGCTGTAGATGATTTATGACTTATTTACTTTTAATTAAGCATACATTCTTCGGCTTTCCCGCCGCTCTGCTACTCTCCCCACCACTCCGCTCTGGTGCCCGGCCCGCACTGCTCTACCCGCCTTTGTGGTGAGGAGGCGGGCAGCCGCTTTTATAGTGCCACATGGACGCATGGGTATCCGGCGGGTCGTCTGACTGGTAGATACTCCTGCCCACAATCACATAGTCAGCCCCGGTCCGGATAGTATCACCGACACTGCCGATCTGTGCACCCACACCCGGCGGGATGATACTCAGGTCAACTGCTATCATTCTTATCAACTACTTACGCCCCGGCCGGATGGCTGTTCACAAAATTTATCTAACATGAACTTAGATTTATATACATGAGTTCATCTGTTGAAAATAACAGTGTAAAACTGGATGAAGTTTTAAGAAGACTTGAACACGTGGAGACTTTGCTCCTTATGAGTGAAGTGTTCCCTGATGAAACAGAGATAACGGTAATAAAAGACTTTCTAATACGGGATGGGCGTGGGGAAACCGAATTTATTACACTTGAGGAAATTGATAATTAACTATGATGTTCTTATTGAAAAGAACGTCCTCAAAGAAATTAAAAAATTTCCTGTGCATGACGTTAATAGGATAAAAAAAGGCAGGGTTGGAGGTGCTGTAGGAGCACAACCTGGGACTTGGGGATGTGTTCAGGCTGGTGCGGTCACGACCGGGTAAATATTTGGCATAATTGGTCTGGATATCAACCAGAATTTTTATACTCGGCCAATTTAATTTTTTTTTTATCTACGACATAACCATTAAATCTGTTGCTAACGGAATTAACAAAATTCACATAAATATTTAGAAAAATCATAGTGCATATGGACACAACAATAAATATGCTGAAATATGTACCTGATGGAAATTTATCAATTGGAATAAAAAAATTATATGCGGCATATATAATTGGTAATAGATAAATAATTAAAAAAACAGCCTGTAATATTGAATTTAAACTGTTGAAGTTTTTGTCAATAAACAATGGTTTATCTAAATATTTTTTCCTACTTTCAAATTCTATTTTAGTTTTTTCGTCAATTTGCTGTGATAAAACCTTTTCTGCTATGGATTGATATAACATCAGTTTTGCAATTACTACAGGGTTATTTTTATAATTTTCATAAATTTTCATGATATGCTCGTCATTTAAAGTTCCTTTAATTTCTGATAGACTCAACAATTTTGACATCGAATCACCAGCTAAAATTATTGTCGAGTCTTTATTGAATAATGTATTAATATTCTTAATGTTTATATACTGTGAGTTGATTATAGCATTTTGAATTTTTTCAATTAACATTTTTTTATACGAAAGTTCAATGAGCAAAGAGTCAATGTTTTCAGCATTTAAATCACTTCTAATAATTTTAGTATAAGCTTGATCAGAAGTAATGTTTCCTTCGATAATTTCTATTATTAAGTTGTCGACTTTACTTTCTTTACTGAAAATTTTACTGATTTTTGATGAATTGTAACCAATTATTTCGAAAATTACAATTATAAAAATAGCATAAAAAATAAGCATATGAGTAGATTTGTCAAATTTTAATATGTCAGCACTCCAATAAATAAAAATTAATAATGTTATTAACCCAATTCCACTTTCTGCGCTTTTCGGGGTGTTAATTTTTAATAATTTCAAAATGCTAATTATTAATCTGATTATTGCAGATGTAAAATCTGTAATTTTACCAATTATAATTTCATCATTTTTTGGATTTGTGATTTCCATTTTACCAAATTATTTCAACACATTCAAAATACTTAAATTTTTATACTGAATTTCAATATGATTAGACTATGCGCCTCAGTACTCATAGGGTTCTTCATCTATTCAGTAAAGGTTTTTTCATCATTGACACATGTTCTTAAAGAACGCTTATCGAACAGATAGTACCTCATCAGCTATCTGCTTTGCACCCGCCCCCAGGTCGTCTGACCGACGGATACTCCGGCCCATTATCACATAATCAGCCCCGGCCCGGATAGTATCACCGGCACTGCCGCCCTGTGCACCCACACCAGTTCGGTGGGTAGTGAGATGGGCTGGCCAGGGAAAAGGTTTGCGGCGATTGCTATTGGTATTGGTATGATAATGTTACGGTGCATTTCCCAGTCATACTATAACTCATTCCATGGATCTTAGCAGTATAATATTCCCGCGCCCCTTTTTGACCTTGTGTACCAGTCCCCTGTCATCAAGGTCGGTTATCATCAGGCTTACCTTTGCCTCAGAACAATTCAACCTGGCCCTAAGGTCTTTCTGGGTCATCCTGCCTCCCAACCCCTCCAGTATTTCGATAATCTCTTTCAGGTCCTTGGGAAGCTTATCAATATCGTGTGCACGTTCCCGGTCATCAGGATAATCATTTTCACTATGAACTCC
>DBOL01000026.1 GCA_002299555.1 Candidatus Aminicenantes bacterium UBA647 | reverse complement strand
AATATTTACCGTAATTCCGCCTTCGGATCCTTTATCTCTAACAACATTCAGACTCAGCAGAATTCCCCTCTCACCCTCTATTCCCGGAATGAGATGGAGTTTATCTCCTTCTTTGTATGTAACCCTGACAAATCCGGGTATCTTTCCGTCATAACTCTCTGTAAAAGAAGTTTCCGGTGAATGGAATTTCATCCGGATAAAATTTTTCTTCTCACCTCTATTAAAAATCACCAGAGCAAAAACAAGAGATATAGTGATCAATATTACCAATAAAGAGAATATTGTCTTTTTCTTTTTTTTTATCACAATCTCCAATTCATCCTGTTTCACATTAGACTCGCATTCATTTTAGATCCTTTTACACTGCCAAAGATATATTTTCAGGTTAATCCTGTTGTTCCTGTCGAACTCGACCCCCTCACTCCTCAACCTGTACATTTGTTCTTCAAATCCGAATCCCTCATGAAGAGATATTTTCCCTGAACTATTGATCACCCTGTGCCATGGGAGACTCTCCTTCTCAGACATTGAATTAAGGATCCATGATATCTGTCTGGCTCCATTGGGTTTCCCTGCCATAAAAGCTACCTGCCCATATGTAACAACTTTCCCCTCAGGTATACTTTTTATTATTGAAACTACCCTATTTGTAAAATCCTCAGTCACTTTTCTTCTTAATAGTTTCCCTTTCTGCAGGAAGGAAAAACAAGTTTATTACTCCATCCGGAATCTGCTCAATATCATCTATCAATGAGAAATCCCCTTTCTCCGCACACAAACAGATAAACCCTTTCTCTGTAAAATAATTAAAAACAGATCTTTTTGAAATATCCCGGACTTCAACAAAAAATAAAGTATTCTCAGAGAGATCAATTATACCCTCCAGGATATCCGTTTCTGCTCCCTCCACATCAATTTTTACAAGCCGAGGTGATCCGAACTCCCTGACAAGATCATCATATCCAAGTACCTGCACATGCCTCATTTTCCCTCTGTAATTCATTCCTGTTTCTTCAATAAAAAAGGAACTTTTCCTCCCCCCTGTTATCGAATCACGATAAAGTGTCCTCTCCCCCTTCTCTCTTGCTATTCCGATATTTAAACAAACAATATTTGAACACCTGTTAATGTGAGAATTGAATTGCAGATAAGCATAGTTTTCAATTTCAGGTTCTACAGAAACAACAATACCCGAATCCCCGACAATTTCACTGAAGAACAAAGCATATTGACCTATATTTGCCCCCAGATCAAAGACAAGATCTCCTTCTTTCAGCATCTTGGCTAACTTTCTCTGGATATTTTTTTCGTACTGGATAGTTTTATGAAAAAGGAAAGTGAGATGTTGAGATCTTTCATAATACAACCTCATATCACTCCCATTTATTTTTTTGTAAACTATCCTCCCGTTTAATATATATCTAAGAAACCGGGAAGCCTGGGCATGAAAAAAAGATCTTGTTTTTTTCATAAATATTTAGAAAACTTCCTGACTACATCTGCTTGTTCTTCAGTCTCTATTGAACCTGGTCGAAGATCCCTGATCTTTTTTATCGCTTCATCAGAGCCTGAACCCTTATAAACAAGGTATGCAGCAAGAAAAGTCCCCGTTCTCCCTTTGCCTGCATAACAATGTACAGCCACTCTCCCACCTGCTGATATCTCCTTCTCAGTCTCCAGACAAAATTTATTCAACTGATCAATAGTTGGAGCATGAAAATCCTTGACAGGATAGTGTAGCGATCTGACACTCTCACTCTTCATAAGTTTCAGATCCGGAGTGTTGAGTGTAAGAGAAACGAGGAGTGTGATCCCCATCTCTTTAAGGAATTTTATATCATCAATCTCAGGTTCAAAAACACCGGGAAAAGGCATCCCGCTCAATTTTTTTTCTATTACCCAGGAAAATCCGTCATTTACATAATTTTTCATAATCATTTTATTTGATCCATAATTAAGAGATAGTGAAACCAGCACACAAAATATTAAAAGGAGTGACTTTAGTTTCATTCTCAATTATCTAATTTAAAATACACTCTAATTATATCATTTTGTTTTGAACATCAACACTATGTCATCTGCAGGGAATAGTAACTTTGAATTAAAATTGTTTGAGATCCATTTGAAAACAGGCTCTGAATAGAAGCAAATATGGGTTATATCGTTCTTGTAGCTCCATAAAGTAAAATTTTTTTTTTTTGAAGGGAGAAATTTTGTCATGATCGCAATTACTCCCCCGGGGTTCAAACATTCCCACAATGTTCTCAACTCTTTTTCCGGATTCCTCAAATGCTCCAATACTTCTACAATAGTTATAAAATCATATCTTTTGCTTAATACAGACCTGTCCGGTGCATAAAAAACATCATAAATTGAAATATTATAACTGTTTTCTTTGAAAAGCTCCGCAAGAACAGGCCCCGGCCCCGATCCGAAGTCCAGTCCGATACTCTCATCTTCAATATGACTGCTAAGGACAGAATAGAACCTGTACAGAAAATCCAGATAACCCTTGTTCCCGGAAGTGTTCTCATGCTTATCATATCTCGCCTTTTCATCCTCTTCAGAGAGATGGTATTTTTCAGGAGCAAAAACAAGTCTACATTCTTCACACCTGAAAAATTCTCTTTTTTTGCCTGAAAAGAACAAGGTCATCAGGAATGACCCGCAAAGGGGACATTTGGAAATACCAGTCACTTTATTGATCTGATAATTTTGATTTTATCCAACCGGAAATATCTGAAAAAACTTCCTTTTTATTCAGTTCGTTCAGCATCTCATGTCTTCCACCATTATAGAATTTATACTCTACATCTTTAATTCCTGCTTTTTTGAATGATCTGATCACTCTCTTAACTCCTTTCAGATCCTCTCCGAGCGGGTCTTTTTCCCCGGAGATTAACAGGATCGGCAACATAACAGGAATTGATCGAATATTTTCTATTTTATTGACCTTTTTAAGTCCTGTAAAAAGATCTACAAAAAATCCTGAAGAAAATATACCCCCGCAATAATCATCATCAACATATTTATCAACTTCATTCTCATCACGGCTCAGCCAGTCAAACTTTGTTCTTGCCGGTTTGAAATCTTTATTGTAAGAACCGAACACAGACTTATCAATTATTTTGTCCGGCTTATTCCTTCCCCTGATCCTGCTGAAAAGTTTTGCTGCAATAATACCCGAACTTCCCTTCAATCCGGGATCTCCTGCTGTCCCTGTCAGGATCACTCCATCCACTTTATCCCCTTTCCCGGCAATGTAATCGCGGACAAGGAATGAGCCCATACTTTGCCCCAGCAAAAATAATGGGATTCCGGAATGATTATTCTTTATCATCCCGGAAAGTCTTTTCATATCTTTAACTACGAGGTCCCATCCGGACCAATCTGCAAAAATACCGACATTCTCAATTGCACCTGCGGTTTTCCCGTGCCCTCTGTGATCATTTGCGTAGACACCAATGCCTTCTTTATTCAAATATTCAGCAAATCTTTTATACCTTCCTGCATGTTCAGCCATCCCATGAGCGATCTGCACAATACACTTCAGTGCTTTTCGATCAGATGGAAGCCACCTGTAAACAAAAATTTTCTTCCCATCCTCCGCATCTAATGTAAATTTATCTTCAGACATAATTCCTCCATTTCAGTAATAGTCAGCTATATAAATTTAATACCATCTTTGAAAGTATCTCTTTAACGAGCTTTGCGGCAAGAGCCGACGTTATTCCGCTGACATCCCTGCCAGGATTATACTCGACAACATCTCCGCCTAAAACAGGGACATTTATATTACCAATTATATCAATAACCTGCCTTGAAGCCAGTTTCTCTTCCATTATCCGGGCAAATGGAATTCCAACAAGAGAAATAGTCTTTTTTTCAGCTTTGTCCATTTTATTTAAAATTTCCTGAAATCAACGAATTATACTCACTGCCATCCATTACCACTTCGATGATCTGTGGCCCGACTCTCTCAAACCCTGCTTCAATTGCTAAACTCAATTCTTCTTTTTTCCTGACCGTTTCAACCGGAACACCGAAAAATGTATCCTCATTAATGAAATCACCATCATATAGTTTTACTCCATAATTAGTTACACCAATATTATCCTGCTTCACCCTTATCAGCCCTAACTCCCCATCTGCCAGAATAATAAAAACGACATTCAATCCAAGCCTTCTTGCTGTTACAATCTCTCCTGCCATCATCATAAAACCGCCATCACCGGTCACACAAACAACTTTTTTGTCAGGCAGAATTAATTTTGCTGCGATAGCTGAGGGAATTCCGAACCCCATCGATGACCATCCATTTGTCATGATCAGCATTCCGGGGTTTTCAACTTCCCATATCTGCCCAATCAGATGGGTATGCGCACCAACATCACAGGTCATTATTCCATCTGCAGGAAGTTTTTCCCTCAAAATTCGTAGTACCTCTATCGGCCCTAAAAGGTTACCTTTCAATTCGGGGGGATCCAACACATACTCTTTGATTTTCTTTATCTCGTTAAAATCCCACTCTGTATTTACAGGAGCAACAGATGTCATAAAGTCCAGGACTTCCCCTATATTGCAATTGATATCACAAACAAGGTCGATATCCTCTGAAACATCAGCAACGGTTGTATCAATATTTATTAAAGGGACATCCGGCATCCAATCCTCAAATTCAAATTCTACAGGATCGTACCCAATTCCTATAACAAGATCTGATTTGTTGTATATCTCCTTCAATTGTCTACTCATCGCATGGAAAAGGACTCCCGAATAACACTCATGATCATGTGGGACCAGCCCTTTTGCCATTGGAGTAAGGACGATCGGAATATGATGGAGATCAAGCAATTTTCTCAGTTTCTCACCTAATTTTAATCTTGAAGCTGTGAGTCCTGCAGCGATGATTGGCCTCGCTGAACTTCTAAGAGTTTTTTCAAGAAGTTTCAGTTTTTCTGAATCCGGATCAACGGAGCTGAAAGTCTCCGGCACCTTATCCACCAGGGTTGTTTTGCTTCTTTTTACAACAATTTCAGAATGTATCCCGATATGAACAGGCCCCGGAACCTCTGATAAGGCAAAATCAAAAGCATCATTAACACTTTCCCTCACACGATCACTTTCGAGCCGAAAGGTCCATTTTGTGATCCCGCTGAAAAGAGCCTGATGATCTACGTTCATCTGAACACGCTTTCCCAATTGGTCATCATTGAATTCAGATGTGAAGGCAATTATTGCAGATCTGTCGAGAAAAGCACACCCGACTCCTGTGCTGAGGTTTGTAGCTCCAGGCCCGTATGTAGCGTAACAGACTCCCGGAATTCCTGTTATTCTGAAACAAACATCGGCCATGATCCCTGCACTTGCTTCATTTGCAACCAATATGAATTCGATCCCATTATTTCTCATCTCCTCCATATACGGGATCCACGAGCCACCTTCGATACCGAATACATACTTTACCCCTCTTTCTTTTAAAGAATCAATAAGCTCTTTCACTACACTCATAATAGTATCAGATCGAACTGAAAGACCTCCTCACTGCTTCTTGCCAGCCATTATATAGTTCTTCTCTCTTTTTTCTACCCATTTTAGGAGAGAAAGTCTTTGAACATTTCCAATTCTTCTCAATTTCATTTTTATCTTTCCAATATCCCACTGCAAGTCCTGCAAGATAGGCCGCTCCAAGGGCTGTTGTTTCCACGACCAAAGGCCTGAGAGTTTTTACTCCCAGTATATCTGCCTGGAATTTCATAAGAAAATTATTCTTTGAAGCGCCTCCATCAACTTTGAGAACTTTAATGTCTATCCCGGAATCACTTTTCATTGCATCCAGGATATCTCTGGTCTGATATGCAATTGACTCAAGTGTAGCCCTGACAATATGATTGCTGTTTGTTCCTCTTGTTATTCCGGTTATCACACCTTTTGCTCCCATGTCCCAATAAGGGGCACCCAGCCCTGTAAAAGCCGGCACAACATAAACGCCATTAGTATCACTTACTTTTAATGCAAAATCTTCACTTTCAGATGCCTCCCGGATCAACTTTATCTCATCACGGAGCCATTGGATCGAAGCTCCCGCAATAAATACACTCCCCTCAAGGGCGTATTCCACCTTCCCGTTCATCCCCCAGGCAATAGTAGTGAGAAGCTTGTTCTTTGAGCGTACCAACTTTTCACCTGTATTCATAAGCATGAAGCAGCCCGTACCATAAGTGTTCTTCACCATCCCTTTTTTAAAGCAGGCTTGCCCGAACAATGCCGCCTGCTGATCTCCGGCAATACCTGATACAGGGATAGATCTTCCAAGTATTGCAGGTGATGTATACCCGTAGATCCCGCTTGAGGGCATAACAGATGGCAAAATACTCGCTGGAATATCAAGCTTTTTTAGAATTTCTTTATCCCATTCGAGCTTTTTTATATTGTACATCATTGTTCGGGAGGCATTTGAGAAATCGGTTGCATGGGTTTTCCCATCTGTCATATTCCAGAGGAGCCACGTATCGATGGTACCAAACAGAAGATCTCCCCTCTCTGCCTTCCTTCTGGCGCCTCTTACGTTATCAAGTATCCATTTTATCTTTGTTGCAGAAAAATAAGCATCAATAACAAGCCCTGTATTTTCCTCAATATAATTTTCAAAATTTTTATCCTCTGACAGAGCATCACAAATAGCCGCTGTTCTCCGACATTGCCACACTATAGCATTGCAGACAGGCTTTCCGCTCTTCCTGTCCCACACCACAGTTGTCTCTCTCTGATTTGTGATCCCAACTGATACGATATCATCAATATCTATAAAACTTGATTCGAGAGCCGCTTTAGCCACTCCCATCTGCGTCCCCCATATCTCCATTGGATCATGTTCTACCCATCCGGGTCTCGGATATATCTGACGAAACTCTTTTTGAGAACTTCCTGCGATCTCCCCTTTTTTGTTAAATATTATTGCTCGTGAACTTGTTGTTCCCTGATCAAGAGCTAATATATACTTGTTTTTTGACATATTTCCATTACCCCTGAATTATCAGATCAACGCTCCGGACGGATACTTCCAGAAAAGGAATGAATCAAAATAGGAGTGATCCTTTTTATAGAATGGGATCAATATCAGTCCTGCTCCTGTATTTTTAACTTCAATATTTAAAAATTCTGCACCAATTTTATTTGAATACTCCTTCATCAGGTAAATATATGGATATTTTAAAGCATCACCCAACCCCCTGTCCGCCGGAAAAAGAGGGATGTCAAGTTTCTCTCCATATTCAGGTTTAATATCTTTTTGTAAATAGTACAGGCCGATGTCCCCAAAATAGTTAATATTCTTAATAAAAAAAGCAGGGACATAGAATTCAGCCTCACCCTCCAGCTTGGTCATATCGGATGTGTTCTCTACAATATAATCACATTTTATGTGCCAGAACGGGAAATACTCCATTGGGAAATCCTGCTTTTTTTCAGGAATGGCAAATTTCATGTCATAACAAACTCTTGCTTTTCCGCTTATATCACATCCACGCGCGCAGGAAAGACAAAAAAAAACAGAACTATTGTTACTTCCGGAAAGATTCCCGGAGCACTTATCACATTTTAGTTTAATATTTTCAACCATCGTCAGATTTATTTATTGTAAAAATAACTTCTACCTTTTGCAATAAGCCACGGAGGAATTTCATGAGGCTGTTTTCTGAATAATTTATGAGCCTGCTTTCAACCTCATCCTTTCTTATTGATACAATCTCTCTAAATGCAAACATCTCCCAGAAATATGGGATCAACAAGCTGCTGATCATTAAAGTAAACAATGCACCGAACAATAAAGACCCCAGCATTATCCCTCCAGCCGACATCCCTTGCTTTACACCAACCAGATATATAAGAAGGAATTTTAATCCCCTTGCATAAAGGGTCGCAAGACTGAAAATTCCAAGTATTGAGAAAAACAGTTTTTTTCTGTGATCTTTGATAGCCTGGACCTTTATAGGGGCACCGTCAATAGCCGAAATATAACTTTTAAATACAATTCCACTATAGCTGTAATTTATTTCCCAAACCGGAAAATATATTATCCTTATATGTTTTTCAATAACAAACTGCTCTTCAGGACTGGTTTTATCATTTAAATGAAAATCAGGTTTCAGCGGGAGTACAACCCCTCTCTTTCTCATCTCTGTTACATTGAATTCTGCCTGATCAGCATTTAGAAGGCTCTCATCTATGATTGAACCCTCGATAAAATCGATCTCAAGATCACTCATGTGGCTACCATGCTCAATATAATCATATGCAGAATACCCGTATTCACTCTTTCCTGTAATTTCTCTTGACGCAACTCTGGCCTTAATCCCCCTGATCTCGATCATGGGAATAAAAAAAAGAGTCCCCCTCTCAAAATAGGAGTTTGAGAGAAAACCTTTGGAAACAGCTTTATTTCTAAGCTGGTCAAGAACTATTTTTTTTGCATCACCGAGCTGAACATTATCCTTTATCAATATTGCAGGAGGGGAATCCTGTTTAACATAATAATTTACATTGCAAAATTTACATACTGATAAGAACTGCCCCTCTGAAACTCTGAGTGGCGCACCACATTCATTACAGGAAATTACCTTAACTTT
>DBOL01000082.1 GCA_002299555.1 Candidatus Aminicenantes bacterium UBA647 | reverse complement strand
GGTCAAGTCTACGTTTGACTCTTAGTCTGATTTTCCCTATCAGCCAAGAAGCCTTATGACATCAATTTTGATCAAAATGTGCGATTTTTGAACATTATGACACGAATTCTGATTAACACTACGACATTATTCATGCGAAATGTTATAGAAATCCACTTATGGAACTGCATATCCCGCCAGCTTTGCTACCCCCCTTGCCAAGGAGGGCATGGGGGGATCAGGACAAAAGGAAATCTTATGACATCTTTTTTTAAATGTTGCATTTTGTGTAACTTTTTGTAACATTCGGGAACCTGGCTCGTATATATATAAAAGGAGATTGATATGAAATTGATGATTGTTCTTTGCATTTTGTTTATGCTTTTTTTCTCTTTGTCCGCAGAAATTAATAACAATGACAAGCCCGAAAAGGGGACTCTGGATCTGAAACTGGAAAAGATCTGGGAAGTTGAGATAGCGGGGACAGAACCGCTGGCCTCTGTCCGGGGAGTGACCGTCTCCGATGACGGGACAGTATACATTCATGACAATAAAAATCTCCGTTTTTATATTTTTTCCCCGGATGGAAAATTTAAATCCGCCTTTGGGAAAAAAGGTGAAGGCCCCGGCGAGGTCCGCAATATGCTTCAGTCCGACCTGATGCCGGCCGGGGACAAGATCGTCGCTATTGATAACGGCAGGTTTCACTATTTTGATAAGAATGGCAAATATAATCGTTCCTTTCAATTCCCCGGACAGAAAAGCCCTTTCTTCTTTCTGAATGAACACAATTACATCACAGCCCCATTATCTATCCAGGACGCTGCAGGTAAACCGGCAAAGATCATCATTTTTAATGTTGAAAAAAAGACAGAAACTGAGATCGTACAATTTATCCCCCGGGACGAAACCGCAGTTCAGGCGGCAGGGGGAGCCACCGCTCGGGTACAACATCCGGCAGTGACCCCGATGGTCATTATCGGGAGAGATGACAATACCCTTTTTTACGGAGTCAATGACAAGTATAAAATTAACATCTGCAACTTGAAGGGAGATCATTCAGGTTCCTTTACTTTAGAAAGAGGCCATCGAAAACTGACATACCAGGTGAAATTTGATGTGATGTGGCGTGTGGGCAAGGGAAGGGCGCCAAGGAAAATGGTAGAAGAGCTGGCCAGAAAAATGTCCAGCGATGTGAATTATTTTGATAAGATCGAGGTCAACAATGGTTTGATCTATGTATACAATTGTTATTATGACCGGAAAAATATACAGACCATTGATATATTTTCTCCCGAAGGCAAATATTTGTATAGGACTGCTGTTAAGATACCCGAAGATCAGAAATTAACAGTCGAGCCTGTATATCACTCAGGGTATTTTTATTTAACCATTGAGGATGAAGATGGCAACCAGTCAGTCGGGAAGTACAAAGTGACCAACCATATCGGGGACCGGATGAAACGGCGATAAAATGCGGGGAATGGAAAATTTTTGTATGCCGATACCATATTTAAAAGGAAAGAATGGTGGGGTCAAGTCTTCGAGGCTGTCTCAAAGACCTGACCCCTTCATTCCTTAGTACCAAATGGGCATTTATGCTCACTTATTTATGAAAAAGAAGATGCAAAAAGGATATGGAATCTTTGGTGCAAATTTAACCAACCTCATAAAATAGATTTAGATGTAAGAGAGTCAAAACTTCCAGCAATGAAAGCTCTTAAAGAATATTGTGGATTTTATGATATCCTAAATCTTTAAGTATCATTTTTTATCCTTCACAGGGCACAACATAAGAATACAGAAGATTACACCAAAATTGGTACCGATCTCTACATTATTTTTAAAGTTTGCCCTATTCAGAAGGAATATCAGTTATATGTAATTGCCAGGCTTCCTCATCCATATCTTCCAGCAACTGGTAAATACGGTTATTGGCGAAGCGGATCCTCGGATATAGTTCCTGTTTGTTAATATCCCTCATTTTTATGAAGACCTTCCTCTTGAATTTCCCCTCTTCATCATAAATATAGACCTCATTTTTACCGTTTTCCCTTACATGGGTCATCACATAGAGAGATCCGTCTGAACTGTCAAAAAATTTAACCGGCGGATAATGCTTCGGGAATTTGATCAGATGTTTCAGTTGATGATATCTTTCCTTATAATATTTATGAGTTCTGTAATATTCATGGTACATCTCCCTGTCCTTTTTTGATACTTCGATCAAAGAATAATCCTTTTTAGCAATTCCGGTCTCCTTCCCTGATGCGTCATAGATATGAATGCTCCCGTCAGGAGCCTCCGCATAGATATGCCCGTTCATGACAGTGTAACGGGGATTACTTATATCCACCGGATTAATATCCCTCCCCTCCTGATACCAGTTCTTTTTCTTCTGAAGGACTTTCACAAGGCGCATGTTGCTGTTTTTTAATATGATCCGGTTGTAGGCAAAATTATTGATCACTCCCCACCGGAGGGCTACAAAATTCTTCCCGACCGGTGTATGCATATGTCCGCTTCCGGTCTTTATTTCATTAATGAAGGTGCCATCTTTTTTAAAATATGAGACCCTTCCGTTGCTCTCTATGCAAAGATCACCTCTGAAAGGGGTGATCATCAGCCCCTGGACGAAGTATTCCCGGAACTCACCTGGCCCCTCCCCCTTTTTACCGAACACCCGGACCAGTTTATCCGGGTATTTATAGATATATATCTTTGACCGTTCCGAAATATAAATATCATCTTTGTCGACTGTGAATAAATGAGGATCTGCAAGGTCGGGCATATCATAAACTTCAGCAGCATAAGACTGCATGAATATCACCGGAATGATGATCAAAAAAATCAATTTTTTCATACCTAAGGTTCTCCTTTGGTTAACGTTTAGTAACGCATAAAAATGGACAAAGTTCCAAAACTAACCCAAATCCTATCCCGGGTGAATCATAAGCTTACCCTGGCCAGTTGGTTGACAATAAAGATTAGAATTATCCATGTTAGAGAATACAGGTGATAAAAGTATATGTATTGTAGAATATTGCTCTTTTGAAAGGGTTTTTAATAAAAATTATAAATTGCTAATTGAAAAGTTAAAGATTTTTATAAATGTATTTACCAGGAGTAATACCGACAATATTTTTGAACCTGTTGGTAAAATGACTTTGATCTACAAAGCCGGTTTTATAAGCGACGTCAGAAAGAGAATCGCCCGATGCCAAAAACTGTTTGGCTTTATTGATACGACGTTGGGTCAAATATATATGAGGTGTGGAACCCACCTCCTTTTTAAATAAACGTAAGAGATAAAACGGACTTATTTCTGTTAGTTCTGAAAGCAACTCAAGTGAAATTCCCTGTTCATAATTTTGGTCAAGATACTCTTTTACTTTTTTTATATGTTTGCCGGATGATTTTAAGATATGGTTCTCAGGTTGCACACCTGCATATTTCAGAATCAACT
>DBOL01000047.1 GCA_002299555.1 Candidatus Aminicenantes bacterium UBA647 | reverse complement strand
GAGTCTTGCAGTAAATTTTGCCAATAAAAATAATCTGGACCAAAGCGCACTCGGGAGATTCTTAATTGAAATAGATCGATTGAAGTCATTAGGAAAATTATCTGATTATGATTTAATCATGACTGCATATGGTAGATTATAAAATATTAGAGATATTCAAGACATTCCCTCAATTACCAGAGAAGTGATTATTCTATGAAAATCATTCCTGAAACCCAAGAGAGTTCTGGAACATTCCTTCCTCTTGAAGAGGTAATTGTGTATGAATCCAATATTGAACATCTTCTTGATGAATTTCAGAGAATTGATCTCTTGATCCGTTCTTACATTAACAATTTCATGGGAGAACAACAAGAGTATATTGATGAACTTCGTGGGTTATATATTTCTGAAGGTGAAGTGAATACAATTTTACAAAATCCTTTAAGCGGATTTAGATATAATTCGATTTCAGATTTAGAAAAGGAACAAATTGAAACCATAATCAGGAAGATTAACCTAAAGAAAAAAAAAAGTATTCAAAATGGAAAAGAACTGCGTCTTCAGTTATTATCAGACCTGTTTCATCTAAATTCAGATGAAACTGACATTATTTTAATCGCCCTGGCGTCTGATCTTGATCTCAGATATGAAAAGCTGTATTCTTATCTCCAAAACGATGCGACAAAAAAGTGGCCGCAAGTTAATCTCGCAATAGATCTTCTCTTCCCTTCAATTGAGGAACGGATAAAAGGGAGGAAATATTTTTCACAGGATGCTCCCTTGATCAAGAACCGGATAATTCATCTGGTAAATAATGGCCTGGAAGACATGTCATCTCTTGTATCAAATTTCATTAAGGTCGATGAGAGGATCGTGGGCTTTCTTACCGGATCGGATGATATTGAGCCAGGTATTCTGAATTATTCCACAGTGATCGAGCCGAAAAGTTCTGGCGATGACCTCATTTCCACTGGGCATGGAATGAGCAGATTAAAGGAACTTATCGCATGGCATTCCCAATTGAACGACCCTCTGATAATATATCTTTATGGGGCTTATGGTACTGGAAAAAAAACAACATCAGAAGTGTTTTGCAGGGATTTGGGTATACCCCTACTGCGAGTGGATTCACGGGTTTTGAAAGACGAAAAAAGCATTGAGACATTGACCCTTATTATGCGTGAAGCCATATTACAGAACTCTTATCTTTATTTCGAAGGATTTGATATACTTTTCAAGGATGAAGGATCTGCATTTCCATTTAATATTTTTATCAATAAGCTGGATAGCTTTAATGGCTGGATTTTCTTATCAGGAGAGGATTCCTGGGAACCAAAAAATGTCTTGAAAAATCACAGATTTATCAATTATGCATTTTCCTTGCCAGATTTCCCACTTCGAAAACAACTGTGGGAATCATTTTTGGACTGTAATCAACATATCTCAATGAACGAGGATGTGGATGTCGAGATCCTCGCAAACAAATTCAACTTTAGTGGTGGACAGATAAAAGATGCGATCATTACGGCAAGTACTATTGCAATAATGAAAAATCCAGTTGATTGTACGCTATCCTTATCTGACCTTTACCAGGGTTGTAAAGCTCAATCCAATAAGAACCTTGCAACTCTTGCCAAGAAAATCGAACCTTTTCATTCCTGGGACGATCTGGTCCTTCCCGAAGATAATATTGAACAGTTGAAAGAAGTAAGTGGGAATATTAAGTATAAGGGAATTGTGTACCATGATTGGGGATTTGACCGCAAATTATCCATGGGAAAAGGACTGAATATTCTTTTTTCAGGACCATCTGGTACTGGAAAGACAATGGCATCCGGGATCATTGCCCGTAAGGTTGGACTTGACCTCTATAAAATAGACCTATCCAGTATTGTCAGTAAATATATCGGTGAAACGGAAAAAAATCTAAAAAAAATTTTCAAGGAAGCTGAAACAAGCAACGCAATCCTTTTTTTTGACGAAGCTGATGCACTTTTTGGAAAACGGTCTGAGGTTAAAGATTCCCACGACCGTTATGCAAATATTGAGACCAATTATTTACTTCAGAAAATGGAAGAGCATGATGGGATAGTCATCCTGGCTACAAACTTTAAGAAGAATATGGATGAGGCTTTCCTGCGACGGTTACACTTTAATATAGAATTCCCATTTCCCGATAATAAGCATAGAGAAGATATCTGGAAGCATATATTCCCCGAAGAAACACCTGTTGAAAAAGGTATAGATTTTAGATTCCTGTCACAATTCAAGATCACTGGTGGTAATATAAAAAATATAGCTCTAAATGCAGCATTCTTAGCAGCTGGTGATTCACACATTATTACAATGGAACATATAATCCGGGCTGTAAAACGGGAATTCCAGAAAATGGGAAAACTTTGTACACAGGGAGAATTTGGGAAGTATCATACTTTGGTTAAATGATTTCATGTATTCCATACGGTATGACTTTATGTACCTAAATTAATGTAAATCAAATGAGATGTTCCTGTTTTTCCTGTCAATTTATCCCACTTTTAGGAATATGAACTGGATGATTCAAAGAGAATACAAATGTCAGACTACACAGCAATCGCAGATGTCGGAGAGACTCTGATAGACTTATTAAGAGAAAAAATGGAAGACCTGATCACTCCTAATTCGATCATTCTTTTTTCTCCGGGAGAGATAGAAGATAATGATGACGTACGTTTATCCCTTTTCTTGTTCCAGGTTCATGAGAATGCCCACCTGAAGAATCAAGAAATGCAGATGATTGATCCAAACACGACGAAATATCCACCTCTCAATTTGGATATGTATTATCTATTGACATCATATCCTTCTTCAGGAATACAGGATAAGACAGAGAGAACAAAAGAAGAGCATAGTATTTTAGGTAGGGCTATGCAAGTCATTTATGACAATGCAATTTTGCACGGCTCGGTGTTAAGGGGAGGTCTGGCTGAAAACAATGAGGAGATACACATTACTCAATTTCCTCTTAGCCTGGATGATATGTCCAAGATCTGGACCACATTCCAGGATAAAGCATTCAGACCTTCGATATGCTATCTTGTGACTCCCACAAAAATAGAATCTACCCGGGAAAGAGAAACCCAAAGAGTGGTTGAACGAAATCTTACCCATCACGTGAT
>DBOL01000033.1:53728-67107 GCA_002299555.1 Candidatus Aminicenantes bacterium UBA647 | reverse complement strand
GTGCCGAGAAAGAGAATGGTCATAAGGCGGTCAGGCTATTTGACAAGTCAACCCCTATTGAGTATAAATATCTTCTCAGAAGAAGAGAGATTATCAAATCGGGGAGAACATCTGGTGCTAACTTATCTCAGGGTTGAAAACTTTGCTGTTGTAGAAAAAGCAGAGATCCATTTTTGTCCTGAGTTAAACATCCTTACAGGAGAAACCGGAGCCGGTAAGTCTCTTCTTATAGACGCAATTAAATTTTTTATTGAAAAAAAGATCCCACCGAATTCGGTAAGAGATAAGACAAAAAAACTTAAGGTTGAAGCCTTTTTTGAGAACAATGGGAATGAGTTCGTTCTTAGAAGAGAGATATCTGCCGGAAGCAAGAATCGATCAGTGGCATTTTTGGATGGAGAGGTGGTTCCTTTCCATAAACTAAAGGAGTCAGCTGAAAGACTTTTAAATATCTATGGCCAGAATGAATATCTTTTTCTCCTCAGCCCATCGAACCACCTGGATTACATTGACAGGTTTTCAGATAACAGAGCTGTCCTGACTGAGATTGGTGAATTTTTTGATGATTTGACCGTTTTAAAAGCTGACCTTGACGATCTGAAGGAGGGAGAAAAGAATGCTTCTGAAAAGATCGATTTTATAAATTTCCAATTATCCGAAATTCGGGATATAGATCTGGAGAAGGAATCCGAGGATGAACTTGAGCAGAAAGTCAAAATTCTCTCATCGGCAGAAGAGATAATTAACAGTTCGGACCATGTTCTGAATAATATTTACAGGTCGGAAACCTCTGTGTACAACCGGCTGACAGATTCGTTAAAGAGTATTGATTTTCTTATTAGCATCTATCCTGAGATGTCCCCTTTTAGAGATGAGATACAAAAATTCTATAAAGCAATACCTGAAATATCAACTTTACTTTCAGAACAAAGTGGGGACATCGAGCATAATGAAGCTGAACTAAACAGATTAGAGGAAAAATCATTCAAGATCAAAAAGCTTAAAACAAAATACAATGTTGATTTTGAAGGGTTGAAGCAAAAAAAATCAGACCTGCTGGCTGAAAAAGAAAAATTTCAAAATATGGAATTTTCAATTCAGGAAAAAGAAAAAGAGATCTCAGGACAACTGATTAATTACCGGGAAGCAAATCAAAAAGTGAGGGTAATAAGAAAAGAACATGCTCTGGT
The DNA here is from genome assembly GCA_002299555.1 of Candidatus Aminicenantes bacterium UBA647. Classification (GTDB taxonomy): domain Bacteria; phylum Acidobacteriota; class Aminicenantia; order UBA2199; family UBA2199; genus UBA647. The sequence goes on along the minus strand of DBOL01000033.1, from coordinate 65,917 downwards.
CCTGAGTGAACTTGTGGAAAAAGAGTTGTCAAAACTGGAGATGGAGAAAGCAAAATTTGTTGTTGAGTTTTCTGAAACTGAACCTGATCTGACAAACATTTCGAGAAAAGGGACAGATAAAACTGAATTCATGTTCTCTTCAAACCCCGGGATGGACCCAGGGAAAGTAAAAGATATTGCTTCAGGTGGTGAACTTTCAAGACTCATGCTTGTATTGAAATCAATCATTAAAGATAGTGCAGATATTTCATATATATTTGACGAAATTGATAGCGGGATCGGTGGCAAGACAGCAGATTTTGTTGGAAGCAAGCTGAAAGATATTTCAAAAAGAAGCCAGGTCATTTGCATCTCACATCTTCCTCAGATCGCATCTTTTGCGGATAGACATTTCCTGATTGGAAAGGAATACAGAGACGACACAACTTTCAGCACTGTAAAAATTCTCTCTGAGCTTGAACAGCGTGAAGAGATTGCCCGCCTGATGGCGGGGAAATCTATAACAAGCGAAGTAATGGCAGCAGCAAAACACCTGATAGATTCAAAGAAACAATGAAATTTTTCATAAAAACCTTCGGGTGCCAGATGAATGTTAATGATTCTGAAAAGATCAACCATATCTTGTCCGATAGGGAAATGGAACGAACAAAAGAAGTGGAAGATGCTGATATTGTAATAATCAATAGTTGTGCGGTAAGGGAAAAGGCCCAGGAGAAAATATTTTCATTTATTGGAAGACTTGATCAAAGTCAGAAGATAGTTGTTTCAGGTTGTGTGGCTCAGTCAGAAAAGGATCTTATTCTTAAAAGGAATAGAAAGGTCGATTTTGTAGTAGGGACACATCAATTCTATGGGATGAATGAAATTATAGATGATTTTCTTTTGAAAAATTTAAAGGGGACCAATACGACTTTAAGCAAAGAATGGTCTGAGGAGGTTCCGGACATTTATTCAAGAGAAAACAGGTTCACCGGATTTATATCTATTATGGAGGGATGTGATAATTTTTGTACTTATTGTATTGTCCCTTTTACAAGAGGTAGAGAAAAGTACAGACCTTACAGGAATATTTTTGATGAAGCTGAATATCTTGCAGAGAACGGATTCCGGGAAATAGTTTTACTTGGACAGAATGTGAATAGCTGGAAGGATCAGAAAGAGGGGGTTAGTTTTGCCTCTCTCCTGAGTCGTATCGCAGGCATAGAGAAGATCAAATGGATCAGGTTCATAACTTCTTATCCCGGGTATTATGAATCAGAACTTATTGATGTCATGAAGCAAAATCGGAATATTGCACGTCACATCCACTTCCCGGTGCAGTCAGGGTCGACCAGGATCTTAAAAAAAATGGGAAGAAATTACACCAGAGAACAATATATTCAAATAATTTCCAAGTTTAAAAGCGAAATTCCGGAGATTAAGTTCAGCTCGGACTTTATTGTCGGATTTCCCGGAGAAAGTGACAGGGATTTTGACCTCACACTCTCTCTCATTGAAAAAGCAAGATATGATTCTCTTTTTTCATTTATTTACTCTCCCAGAAAACATACGAAAGCAGCTTCAATCGATGACAATATTCCTGCCGAGGTTAAAAAGAAACGTTTACAATTACTACATGAACTTCAGAAAAACATTCAGCTGGAGGCCCATGGGGGACTTGTTGGTAAAGAACTGGAAGTTATGGTTACCGGCAACAATATGAAAAGAGAGGGAGAGCTTTTGGGCAGGACAGAAAGCTATAAAATAGTAACATTCCCCGGTAACCATAAGCCCGGTGAATTTGTAAAAGTAACAATTGACAGCTTTGGACCTCATTCTTTAAGGGGGCTTGAAGTTATCTGAGTAATCTTTGAAGCTCATCTTTAATGTCCCAATCTTGACTAAAAGTGTGAAATGTGCTAAAAATAGGTCTTTCCAGTTGGAAAATCTCAGGAAAATATAATGAATATTGATATAAATGAAATTGGCAATAAAGGGCTGGAAGTTGAAGACTATATTGAGTTGGATGATTTCTATCTGATCGAAGATGATTCTTTCTTTTCCGATAGTGTATATTTTACAATGACCTTTACAAATGAAGGGAATGGGAGAATAAAGGCAAAGGGAAAGGTTCGGACTGAAGTTTCAATGAAGTGTGTTAAGTGTCTTGAAAAATACGAGAACAATATAAACTCTAAATTTGATATAGTTTTATTTCCTATGGATATTATTGATGCTGACAATTCAGCTCTTAATCCTGAAGAACTTGAATATATTTTTTATGAAGGGGATAAGATAGATATTAAAAAGATCCTGCAAGAGCAGATAAACTTTTTTATACCTATGAATCCGGTGTGCAGTGCTTCTTGTAAAGGTATTTGTCAGAATTGTGGGGCAAACCTTAACAATGAAAGTTGTAGGTGTGAAAATACTATAAATGATAATAATTTATTTTCGAATAAATTAAAGAGGTGAAATATGGCGCTTCCCAAAAGAAGACATTCCCATCAAAGAAAGAACAAAAGAAGGTCACATGATGGATTGAAGGTAGAAGGATTATCAGTTTGCCCTCAATGTAAAGAACCCAAGCTTCCACACAGAGTGTGTAAGAATTGTGGTTATTATGATAACAGACAAGTTGTAGAGACCGAGGATAGTTAAGAGCAAATATTTTTTGGTATGAAAATAGCAATTGATGCAATGGGTGGGGACAATGCTCCTGAAGTTGTTGTTAGGGGTGTTGTTGATTATTTCAAAGAGCAGCGGTTCAGAAGTCTGCTGAAAATCATCCTTGTTGGTAAAGAAAAAATTATCCGGAAGGAACTCAAAAAGAGTGCATTTGATTCCCGAGGGATGATAGATATAGTTGATGCAAGGGAAGAAATATCTATGAGAGAACATTTCCTTTCTTATTGGAGAAGGCGTGAACAAACGTCGATCAAGAAAGGTGTTGATCTGGTAAAAAAAGGTATTGCCCAGGCTATGATCTCAGCAGGAAATACCGGTGCTATTATGGCGATATCGAAAAATGTCCTGGGGAACCTGAAGAGGATAGAACGGCCGGCTCTTGCTCTAATGCTTCCGACGCCAAAAGGACATTCTCTTCTGCTTGATGCAGGTGCAAATGTTGATTCAAAACCTAAAAACCTTGTTCAATTTGCTTTGATGGGGAAAGTTTTTCTGGAAAACGTTTATGGCATTGATGATCCCAAAATCGGACTTATGAGTGTCGGTGAAGAAGAAGTTAAGGGCAATGAACTTACAAAAAAAACTTTTAATATGTTAAAATCCCTTGATATAAATTTTATTGGCAACGTGGAAGGTTCTGATGTATATTCGGGCGAAGCAGACCTTATTGTTACTGATGGATTTACCGGAAATGTTACTCTTAAAGTATCCGAAGGTATTGTGGAAACTATGCAATCAATGCTGAAGAAAGAAATGGGCAATAATTTACTTTCAAAAGCAGGATTTTTTCTTTTGAAAAGTTCGATCAAAAGAGTAACAAAAAAACTTGATTATGCCGAATATGGTGGAGCACTGCTTCTTGGGATAAATGGCCTTGTAATTGTCGGGCATGGCAAGTCAAATGCTAAAGCAATTAAGAATGCGATATATATGGGGAAAAAATTTATAACAGAAAATGTACTTGAGAAGATCACTGTTGAAGCAGATAATGCTCAGTCAGTTTTAAAGGAGTTTAAATATGTATGAAGAATATAAAAACGCAATTGTTACCGGAGCAGCAAGAGGTATCGGGAAAGCGATCGCCAAGGGGCTTGCTAAGGCCGGGCTAAACGTAGTAATTTCTGATATTATGTATGAGGATGCTGTTAAAGTAGCTGAAGAACTAAAGAGTTATGGAGTTAAATCCATTGCGGTTAAAACGGATGTTTCGGACATTAAAAGTGTTCAGGAGCTCATAAAGAAAACTGTTGAAGAATTTGGTTCTGTCGATTTCTTAATAAATAATGCAGGTGTTACAAGAGATAATCTGACGATCCGGATGTCGGAGGAACAATGGGATATGGTATTGGATATAAATCTGAAAGGCTCTTTTCTCTGTTCACAGGCAGCTGCTAAAGAGATGATGAAAAAAAGATTCGGAAGGATAGTAAATATCTCTTCTGTAAGTGGTATTCTGGGTACAGCCGGACAAGCGAACTATGCTTCTTCAAAAGCAGGAGTTATTGCGCTTACAAAATCTTTTGCAAGAGAGCTTGGGGGAAGAAATATTACTGCCAATGCTATTGCCCCGGGTTTTATAATTACAGAAATGACTGATCAATTGTCAGAAGAAGTAAAAAATGCATATTTGAGTCAGATCCCTCTTAAAAGGGGTGGAACTCCGGAAGATGTAACTGAAGTTGTGAAATTTCTTATTTCACCTTCAGCTTCATATATAACAGGAACAGTAATAAACGTTTCTGGAGGACTTTTAATTTAAAAAGGAGAAGAAAATGAACAAAGAAGAAATTTTAGTAAAAGTAAAAGGCGTAGTTGCTGAGAAATTGAATGTTGGAGAAGACCAGGTTACCACTGATGCAAAATTCGTTGAAGATCTTGGTGCTGATTCTCTTGACCAGGTTGAATTGATAATGGCTCTTGAAGATGAGTTTGATCTTAAGATACCTGAAGAAGAAGCAGAAAAACTTTCAACAGTTGGGATTGCGTTAGATTACATTGTTTCAAAAGCATAAGATATGATCTTTACATCCAAGAGCATTGACCTGAAGAGGGTCGTTGTTACAGGGTTAGGAATAATTTCCTCTGTTGGGAAAAGTGTTCCTGAATCCTGGGAGAATATAAAGAATGGTAAAGGCGGGATAGGAAGGATCTCCCGTTTTGACGCCACTGAATACTATTCGCAGATTGCAGGAGAAGTAAAAAATTATGATCCTCTTGAATATTTTGACAGGAAAGAGGTCAAAAAGAATGATCCATACATTTTGTTTGCAATGATCGCTGCAGCTGAGGCAGTAAGTGATTCCGGCTTTAAAGACATGCCCGGGCTTCATCCTGAAAGGTGTGGTGTTTATATCGGTTCCGGAATTGGAGGAATAAGCACGATCGAAGCTAACAAGGAGCTGATGGACGAAAAAGGTCCAAACAGAGTTTCCCCATTCTTCCTTACTGCATCTATTGCTAACCTGGCCTCAGGACAGGTGTCGATCAAACATAATCTTAAGGGGCCAAATCTTGCAAATGTTACAGCTTGTGCAACGAGCACTCATTCGATTGGGGATTCATTTAAGATAATTCAGCGTGGAGATGCAGATGTGATGGTAGCCGGAGGAGCCGAATATCCTATTACAGAACTTGGTGTTGCTGGTTTTTCCGCTATAAAAGCTCTCTCTACAAGAAATGATGATCCAGCAAAAGCCAGCAGGCCTTTTGATAAGGAAAGGGATGGATTTGTAGTGGCCGAAGGATCCGGAATCGTTGTCCTTGAATCCCTTGAGCATGCAATGAAGAGAGGAGCAAAAATCTATGCCGAAGTAGTCGGGTATGGAATAACAGGGGATGCGTTTCACACTACTGCTCCTGATATGGAAGCTGGCGGTGCTATCCGGACGATGAGGATGGCAATAAATGATGCCGGGATCAAACCGGAAAACATTGATTATATCAACGCTCATGGTACCTCTACACCGCTTAATGATAAGGTCGAGACCAAAGCGATACGGAAATTATTTGGCGAATATGCAGAAAAACTGAATATAAGTTCAACCAAATCAATGACCGGGCACATGCTTGGCGCAACCGGAGCTGCTGAAGCAATTTTTTCAATTCTTGCTACAAAAAATGATTTCATTCCTCCCACAATTAATCAGGAAGTTTTTGATGAAGAGTGTGATTTGAATTACACACCCAACAAGGGAATTGATCGGACAGTTAACTATTCTCTTTCAAATTCATTTGGTTTTGGCGGGACGAACGGAACACTCTTATTTAAAAAATTTGAAGAAAAAGAATAAATAAGCCCCCTTCGGGGGGCTGTATTATCTGATGTAACTACTGATCCTGTAACAAGTTTTCTCTTAACATTATCGGCAGAGGTCTTTTGTCAAAATATCCTGAAAAAACCATTTTTTGTTTTTATGATTTTTTGTATAGTATTAATACATGAAAGATTTTTCTTCAGACTATAAAAATATACTGATCTATTACTTTTCCATACTATGAGTAAAGGAGCTATAAAACTTTGCAGTGCTTGTTTGCTGGGAGTAAATTGCCGTTATAATGGTGATAGTAATCCAAACAGGAAAGTTCTGGATATGGCATCTGAGGAATTATTGATACCTGTGTGTCCGGAACAATTAGGCGGCTTGCCCACTCCGCGAACACCTTCCGAATTAAAAGATGGAAAAGTTATAACAAAGAGTGGTGAAGATGTTACAAAACAATTTGAAGAAGGTGCCGGACAAGTATTGAAATTGGCTGAAATCTTTGGATGTAGAGACGTAATATTAAAGCAACGCTCTCCCTCCTGTGGAAATGGTCAGATCTATGACGGAACTTTTACCGGCATTGTTGTTGAGGGAGACGGAGTAACTGCAAGGCTGTTAAAAGAGAATGGCATTTCTGTTATAACCGAAGAGGATCTGTAACGATTGTATTAAAAGCGCCATTCATATCCTTAATGGGTTTTGTAATGAAAAATATATTCTTTAAAATATTGATATCTGTAGTTATTCTCTTTATTGTTTTGGGTGGCATAATGTTTATTAATCAGGAAAAAATGATTTTCTTTCCGGAAAAACTGGACAGATCATTTCAATTTAATTTTGATCAGAAATTTGAGGAATTATTTATCCAAGCGGATGATGGGAAAAATCTTCATGGACTTTTATTCCGTGCAGATAATTCAAAAGGGTTGATCTTTTATCTGCATGGGAATGCCGGTTCGCTAAGTTCCTGGGGAGGAGTCGCCAAATCATATACGGATCTGAAATATGATGTTTTTATACTTGATTACAGAGGTTACGGAAAAAGTGAAGGATCAATAAACGGGGAAAACCAGCTCTTTTCGGATATTCAGACTGCGTATGATAATTTGAAGAAAAAATATGATGAAGATAAAATTATAGTTCTCGGATATTCGATAGGATCAGGTCCTGCAGCAAAAATCGCATCTTCAAACAACCCGAAACTACTGATTTTGCAGGCACCTTATTTCAATCTGCCTGATCTGATGAGAAAATTTTATCCTCTAATTCCAACTTTTTTTCTTAAATATAAGTTCATGACGAATAAATATATTAAAGAGTGTGAAATGCCGGTAGTAATTTTCCACGGGGATGAGGACGAAGTGATCTATTATGGTTCATCATTAAAATTGAAAAAACTTTTCAAACCGGGAGACAAACTGATCACTCTTGAAGGACAAGATCACAACGGTATGACAGATAACCCTGAATACAAAATAGAGTTAAAGAAAATACTGGAATAATAATTATTTCTGCAAAATAAAATTAATGGTCCTGATCTGTAAATGAAGCTTTTAGTATCATATTGTAACCAAACTGGTATAATTGCGTATAGCATAATAGAAAAAAGGAGCTTGGAATGAAGAAAATAATAAAATTTGGTGAAGATGTGGATGGATTTGATATCCCGGTTGTAAATGAACGGGAAATTAGAGCAGGTGCAGGAATATTGTTTTTAATGATGATTATCTCAATAATGACAGTAATTTTAAAAGGAGATTTTTTGCTGCTGAAATATGCGATTGTAATATTCCTGGCAGATTTCCTGATAAGAGTCTTTATTAATCCTAAATTTTCTCCTACCTTAATAATCGGACGTTTGATTGTCAGGAATCAGGTTCCTGAATATGTTGGTGCCCAGCAGAAAAAGTTTGCTTGGATAATTGGTTTGGTTTTTGCTGTTATAATGTTCATTCTCATAATAGTAGTAAATACTTATAGCCCGATAACAGGTATAATTTGCTTGATTTGCCTTATATTCCTTTTCTTTGAATCGGCTTTTGGTATTTGTCTCGGGTGCAAATTCTATTCAATGATCTATAAGGGAAAAGCTCAATACTGCCCCGGTGAAGTGTGTGATGTAAATTCAAAGCAGGATATTCAAAAAACTTCCAAAACTCAGATAGTCATTGCTTTTGGATTTATTATATTTATTGTTCTTACAATTCTTTTATTTAATGATAATCTTATTGAACCTCCGCATGCCTTGTTTGGAATTGAACATCCTAAATAACCTGAACTAAAGTTTTGATCCTAAAAATGTAAAATTAAATCTCCTACAGGTTTGTACACCAGTCAATAACCAATTGGGATATTGGAAAAAAGATCTGTTTATTGTAATAATTAGTTTATACCATTACTGGAGATGACAAAAATGATGTTTAATAAACAATCTTACAAATTCAGACAAAAAGAGTTATTGAAAAAAGTAAAATCCGGACTAATATTGCTTTTCGGAAATGAAGAAAGCCCGATGAATTATACGGATAATCCCTATCGCTTCAGGCAGGACAGCGCTTTTCTCTATTATTTCGGACTATCCCGTCCGGGCCTGATAGCACTTCTTGATGTATCCGTCGGCGAAGTTACCATTTATGGTGATGATTTTACAATTGAGGATTTTGTTTGGATGGGGAAACAGCCAAAAGTTGCTGAGTTGGCATCATTATGTGGTGTTGAGCAGACCGGTAGCTTAAGTGACTTATACAAACGAATAACCGGCGCAAAGCAAAAGAAAGAGACACTCCATTTCCTGCCTCAATACAGACACGATAATGTACTCAAACTTATGGATCTTACAGGATTTACTTCTCCGCAAATTAAATCAGATGTTTCAAATGAATTAATTCTGGCAGTTGTGTCTCAGCGAAATTATAAAACAGATGAAGAAATTACTGAGATTGAAAAAGGGATTGATATTACAGTAGACATGCATGTCAGAGCCATGAGAATGGTCGAGCCCGGCATGAGTGAACTTGATGTGGTGGTTGAAATAGAGAAAATTGCCCGAGCAGCCGGGGGAGATATCTCCTTCCCGACCATTGCAACAATTAATGGACAAACACTACACAACCATTATCATGGCAATACACTTGAAAACGGACAATTGTTCCTCCTCGATTGTGGCGCTGAGACCCCTATGGGCTATGCCGGTGATCTATCGAGTACTTTTCCTGTGGGGAAGACATTCAGCAATATTCAGAAAGATATATATTCACTGGTTCTAAATGCACACTATGCCAGCGTGGATTTCCTGAAACCTGGGATTCCTTTCAGGGAAGCACATCGTGCGGCTTGTCTTACAATTACTAAAGGTCTAAATGACCTAGGTCTGATGAAGGGCGATGCTGAAAGTGCTGTGAATGCAGGCGCACATGCTCTGTTCTTCCCATGTGGTACAGGACACATGATGGGGCTGGATATTCATGATATGGAAAATCTCGGGGAGGAATTTGTAGGTTATGACGGCGAACCCAAGAGTACACAATTCGGTCTTAAATCATTAAGACTGAGCAGGAAACTTGAGCCCGGTTTTGTATTGACAATAGAACCGGGTATCTATTTCATCCCTGAATTGACAGATCAATGGAGGGCAGAAGGAAAATTTAAAGAATTTCTTAATTATGATGAAATAGATAAGTTCAGGAATTTCGGAGGCATCAGAAATGAAGAGAATTATCTCATTACAGCAGGCGGAAAACGTCTCCTCGGAACCAAAAAGAAACCGATATCAATTGAAGAGGTTGAAGCTTTAAGGAAAAGTTAAGAGATCAGACGGTGAACAAAAGAAGCGCTGAAGAGATTTTTAAAAGCATAAAATTATTAGGATCTGATGATATCAGATCTTATGCTTCCATGAATGAGGCTATTGATGTAATGGCGGAAGCCTTCTCCTCCTATTCTTCAGGACATAGCAAGGTGCCTCAACGTTATGTGTCCGGTATTTCGGGATCAGAGCTGGATATTTTTTTTAAACCTGCATATGATAAACGCCTGGATCGAATTGCTGTAAAAATACTTACCCAGAAGAGAGGAGGATCTCTCGGGGAGATTCCTGCAATTCTTGGTGTTGTTCTGCTGCTGGATATGAACACGGGGGCAATACTTTCGATGATTGACGGTGCCTATCTGACAGCTTTGCGTACAGGCGCAGCAAGTGGGATAGCAACAAAACTTCTTGCCCGGGAAGATGCAGCGACTATTGCAGTTTTCGGCTGCGGGACACAGGGGGAAACACAATTAGAAGCAATTTGCAATATTCGCCCAATAAAACAGGCACTATTATATGACATTAATATTAATGCTGCGGAGGATCTAAAATCCACAATGGCTGAAAGACTGGGTATTTCGATCCATATTGAGCAGAAGTTACAAAATTTAAAACAGGCTGACATTATTTGCACAGCTACAAATTCCACAAAACCTCTGTTCAGCCGAAATGATCTTAACTGTGGTGTCCATATAAATGCAATAGGATCATATAAGCCCGAAATGCAGGAACTTGATCCCCATATAATTGACTCCGGAATTTTATTTGCCGATTCCCGTGAGGCTGTTTTAAAAGAATCCGGAGATTTGATTAAGCCCTTAAAAGATGGTGTTTTTTCAGAAAACATTATCAGGGGCGAGATAGGAGATGTTATTAATAATAATGTCAGAGGTCGAGAAACAGCGGATGATATTACAATTTTTAAAAGTGTAGGACTGGGTGTACAGGACCTGTTTATTGCCAATTTGATATACAACAAGTCTAAAGGAGATTAATCATCAAAAATTATCCTAGCATTTTTAATGATGTAATCGGTCCGGTCATGCGAGGCCCTTCAAGTTCCCATACTGCAGCAGCCCACAGGATCGGGACCTTTATACGGCAATTGGACAGATCAGCCTTTGCGAAAGTAATTGTCAGATTTGACAGATCAGGATCCTTGCCAACTACTTACATTGGCCAGGGTTCTGCAATGGGTCTTGCCGGAGGCCTGCTGGGAATTGAATTGACTGATCCTAAGATCATAAATTTTGAAGAACATCTAAAAAAGAGTGATTTTACGATAGAATACATAATTACCGATCTCGAATGTAAACATCCGAATGCCTATCAGATAAATATTGAGTATATTGACGGGGAAAAGTTTCAAGTTCTTGCTATTTCAACGGGTGGCGGAATGTTTGAAATTATTGAATTAAACGGTTGTAATGTTTCCATGAAAGGGGACTTTTTTGAAACTCTGATATTTTTTCAGAATCTTCCTGATGAAAAGTTGAGTGAACTCAACAAGAAGATCAAAATCAGGCCTTTTAATGTTGTTTCCAATATTATTAATAGTAAAAATAAAAGATTGTTGGTTGAGATAAAAACCGGAGAGCCCCTGAATTTAAAATTTTCAGAGATTCCCGGTCTGGAAAAACATATGACCAGATTCTCGGAAGTATCCCCGGTTTTGCCAGTTACATCTGGTTTTAATTTGAATCTACCATTTACTTCGGTAAAAGAAATGTTGAGGTTGGCTGAGAAAGAGAACTTATCTTTGTCAGACCTGGCGATCAGATATGAAAAAACACGATCTGGTTTAGATGCAGAAAGCATTTTAGAAAAAATGGAAGAAATTGCTATCATTATTAAGAACTCAATAAAAGATGGTCTAAAGGGAACTAATTATAAAGACAGAATACTGGGAACCCAGTCAACATTAATTGCAAAAGCAGAAAAAAAAAGATTAATCGGTAAATCTGTAAATAATTCAATCATTGCTTATACAAGTGCTTTGATGGAAGTGAAAAGCTCAATGGGGCTTATTGTTGCTACGCCTACAGCAGGGGCCTGCGGTGTTGTGGGAGGGGCTTTGTTCGGTTCTGTGGAAAATCTGGACTTTGATATCGAAAAGATAGCGAGGGCCTTTATGGCTGCAGGGATCGCCGGGGTATTTATTGCGGATAGATATACTTTTTCTGCCGAAGAGGGTGGTTGTCAGGTTGAAACTGGTTCCGGAGCGGCCATGGCAGCAGCGGGATTGGTTGATATGAATGGAGGCACTGCCAGGCAGGCTTTGGCTGCTGCATCCATGGCTTTGCAGAACCAGTTAGGCCAGGTTTGTGATCCTGTAGCTGTTCGGGTTGAAGTTCCCTGTCTTGGTAAAAACATAATGGCAGCGACAAATGCTCTGAATTCATCTATTATGGCCATTTCAGGATATGATCCTGTAATTCCCTATGATGAAGT
>DBOL01000033.1:0-53337 GCA_002299555.1 Candidatus Aminicenantes bacterium UBA647 | reverse complement strand
CAAACTCCAACAGGTGAGAAGCTTTATAAAAAATTTAATAGTTGAAGTGATATTTGTTAATTATGAATATTTCCGGAATTCCTATCTCATCATTACAAAATTGAATATCCTCTTTTCTCTGTCTCCACGGCGGTAGGATGGAAAGTTTTTATTACAAAAAGTGCAGATGCCTGAATGTTTAATGTTTTCTTCCGGTATCCCCTGCTCTATTAAACATAATTCTATCCCTCTTGTTACCTCCATCGAGTAACCTTTCGGAGTTTTCTCAAAGATTTTGTCTCCAAAACTAAAGTCGCTGAATTTATCTACAACATCCTGTTGGACTATGTAACATTTTCCTTCGATCGCAGGGCCGGTGAAAAATAGCAGGTCTTTGGTGTCTGTCCCCTTTTCCTTTAGCGTTTCGAGCAGATTGATCCCTATCTTTGAATGTAAACCTCTCCACCCGATGTGGATCACTCCGGCAACTTGTCCGTCAATAGATCTGAAGAACAGAGGGACACAATCGGCGGTTCTTATTACTGTCATTACATTTTTTTCATTAAGGATCAATCCATCCCCTTCGGGATATCCTTTTACTTCATTGGAAAAGTATATTTTATTGCCATGGACCTGATCTAGTTGAACGATCTTCTCTATTCCGAAATAATCACCGATATCTTCAGCTTCAGAATCTATTTCGGTAAACCCCATCACAATATTTTTTTCTTCGAAATAATGAAAAACAGATCCATTGTGTTCATTTCTTTTAAATATCATCAAAAGAATTGTCGCCTTTCTGTACGAATGTTGTCAAGGAGCGAGCACCCGGGGATAGGCTTGACTTCTAACGGTTGCCAGGAACCTGATTGTTGTTTACAATATTAATTCGGAAATGGGATAAAGAATATGGGAAAAATTAGAGAATTGGTATATTGCCAGGAATGTGGAGTTAAATTGAATGAGATTGTTACTGATGAGGGTGTTAACAGGAAAATATGTGAATCCTGTAAGAAGATAGCGTATGAGAATCCTGTTCCGGCCACTGCAGCGATCCTTTTTAATGAGAGGGGGGAGCTCCTCCTTGTTAAAAGAAATGTTGAACCTAAAGCTGGCGAATGGTGTCTGCCCGGTGGTTTCAATGAGATCGGAGAGACACCGGAAGAATGCTGTTTAAGAGAATTGAAGGAAGAGACCGGATTAACAGGCTCGATCGGTAGAATTATAGGTTCGGTTCCAGGCATTAACCCTTTTTATAAATCTGTTTTAGTTACCGGCTATAGTATAAAAGATTTTTCTGGAAACATTTCTGCTGGTGATGATTCTGACGAGGCTGAATTTTTTGATCTGAGTAACATCCCGGAAATTGCATTTAAGAGTCATAGAGAGCTTTTAAGATCATATATGGATAAAGAATTATATTCAGTAGACAAGGGGACCCTCAAAATAATGGGAGCATATGTAATAACGAGTGGAGATCATATCTCTATTGCTGAGAGTGCCTGTGAGGCCGGTGCAAAAATAATTCAATACAGGGATAAAAAATCTACTCAGTCTTCAAAATTAAACATTGCCAGATCGATTTGTAAAATAACCCGAAAATCAGGAACTTTGTTCATTGTTAATGATGACATCGATATTGCTTTAATATCAGGTGCAGACGGGGTTCACCTCGGGCAGGATGATATAACAGTAAACGATGCAAGAAAGATTGTTCCCCGGAATTTTATTATCGGGAAGTCTACTCACTCTTTAGAGCAGGCAATGGCTGCGGCTAAGGATGGAGCTGATTATATCGGGATAGGGCCTGTTTATAAAACTCCGACTAAAGAGAACTATATTCCTATTGGTGTGGAAACAGTGAAAAGTGTAATTGAAAATATTAAAATCCCATTTGTATGTATAGGCGGTCTAAATTTTGATAATATTCAGGAATTATTAGCTCTTGGAGCAGTTAATTTCGCGATGGTCCGTGAATTCGCGTCAGATACAAAAAACAATGTGGAAAATATAAACAAATTAATATTTAAAGATTGAAAAAATTAATTAATCGTCAAGGATGTGTTTTTCTTTATCCTTTTCGATCTGGTCAAGATTATTCGTGTTCTCATCTACTACTTTCTGAAAATCATCATAAAATCTTTTTTCTTCATCTTCAGAGATATCTTTATCATCTTTCATCTTTTTTACCATATCTCTGTATTCTCTCCGGATATTACGTATCTGTGTTTTTCTTTCTTCAGTATATCTTTTCAAGGTTTTGATGATCTCAAGCCTTCTTTGCTCGTCCAGAGGCGGGACTGGAAGTTTGATGACTTTACCGTCTGAAAATGGATTCAGGTCAAGGTTTGATGCTCTTAAGGTTTTTTCAATATCTGCAATGATATTGTTATCCCATGGTTGAATAACGATCATATTAGGTTCAGGGACAGAAAGAGTGGCTACCTGATTGATCGGAGTGGATGTCCCGTAATAATCAACTGAAAGGCCGTCAAGAACATTTATTGAAGCTCTGCCGGTTCTGAACTTTGATATTTCTTTAATGTATGAGTTGATTTTTTCCTTGAATTTTGCTTTGGCTTCAGCCATGATCTCATTTAACATATCAGCCCCCTTTGCTTATTAAAGTCCCGATCTCTTTTTTAATTACAGAATTGTATATATTTCTTTTCTTGTTGATATTAAAGATCTTTATGTTAAGGTCATTTTCTTTGCAAAGGCTTACTGCTGTGCTGTCAAGAACCTTCAGCTCTTTATTAAGGACTTCTGAATATGAGATATTTTCAAATTTTGTTGCGTCACTATTCGTAACCGGATCGTGGGAAAACACTCCATCTACCATTGTTGCCTTTAGAAGAATATCAGCTTTGATCTCAACGGCTCTAAGTGCGGCTGCAGTATCGGTTGAGAAAAAAGGGCTACCTGTTCCGGCAGAAAATATTACTATTCGATTTTTTTCCAGATGCCTGATCACTCTTCTTCTTATGAATGGCTCTGCTATCGATTTAATTTCAAGAGCAGATATCAATCTTGTAACGAGGCCGGTCCTTTCAAGTGCATCTTGAAGTGCAATACCATTTATGATCGTTGCAAGCATCCCCATGTAATCTGCGGATGCTCTGTCAATTCCGAGATTATCACCTCTCCCACCACGGAAGAAGTTTCCTCCACCAGTAACAATGGCAATCTGAACTCCGATATCATGGACGGATTTGATCTGGGCTGCTATTGATTTTATAGTATCTTCAGAGATGCCGAAAGAACTATCCCCTTTTAAAGCTTCTCCGCTGAGTTTTAAAACAATTCTTTTATATTGCGGAATATCATCCATATTAAAATTCTTCGCCGACTTCATAACGGGTGAATCTTTTAATTACAATGTTCTCCCCGATCTTGTGAATCTGCTCAGTAAGAAGGCTTTCGATTGTGAACTGATCATCTTTAAAGAAAGTCTGATTCAGAAGACATGCTTCTGAATAATATTTCTTAAGTTTACCTTCAACAATAGTATCAATAATATTATCCGGTTTGCCGGAATTTTTCAATTGTTCCCTTATAATCTCTTTTTCTTTATCTACAATCTTTTCCGGAACATCATCACTGGAGATATATTCGGGAGTCATTGCCGCTATCTGCATACACACGTCTTTTGTAAACTGTATAAAACTCTCGTTTTTTGCTACAAAGTCTGTTTCGCATGCAACCTCGATCAGAACGCCAATTCTATTATTTGAATGAATGTAGGAATTGATCACACCCTGGTTAGTTGCACGTGATGATTTTGCTTTTGCTTTTTCGTATCCTTTCTTTCTAAGATGTTCGATAGCTTTATCATAATCTCCGGAAACTTCCTCCAGGGCTTTTTTACATTCCAGAATACCGATCCCGGTATGCTCTCTTAGCTTTTTTACCATTGCCATATCTAAGGGCATTTTATTTCTCCTCAACTGGGGTTGACTCTTCTGATTCTGTTTCAAGTTCTTCGGAATCGACTTCTTCCTTACTCTCGTTTTCAAGTTCAATATCTTTTGCGATCTTTTTTTCGAGTCCGGCCAGAACCGCTTCACTGAATTTAGATACAAACAATTTGATAGATCTTATCGCATCATCGTTTCCTGGTACCGGGTATGCAATACCGTCCGGGTCTGCATTAGTGTCAACGATACCGACTATAGGGATGCCAAGTTTTTTTGCTTCAAATACTGCAATATCTTCAAAATTTGAATCAATTATTATAATAACGTTCGGGAGGCCTTTAAGTTTACGGATCCCCCAGAGGTTCTTATGTAATTTCTTGTAGATTTTTTCAAGTTTCGATTGCTCTTTTTTGCTTTTAACATCCCATCTTCCATCTCTTTTCATTTCATCAAGGTCAAGAAGTTTTTCAATACTCTTCTTGATCATTTGGAAATTTGTTAAAAGTCCACCGAGCCATCTTTTGTTAACGTAGTGAAGTTGAGATTCACCAGCGATCTCTGCAACTATTGTCTGAGCCTGCTTTTTTGTGCCGACTATAAGTGCTTCGCCACCTTCAGCAATAACATCTGTTACAAATTCCAGAGCTGTTCTGAACATCTCTATTGATGTTTGAAGGTCGATTATATAAATTCCGTTCTTTTTTCCATAAATATAGGGTTTCATCTTTGGGTTCCATTTTCTGACCTGGTGCCCGAAGTGAACTCCTGCTTCCAACATTTCTCTCATGCTTACCTGTACCATAATTCCTCCTACCTCTTATGGTACTGAGAAGCTTTTCTAGCTTTCAATAGACCATATTTCTTTCTTTCTTTTTCTCTTGAATCTCTCTTTAATAATCCGTTTTTCTTGAGGGTAGGCCTCAATTCTGCATTAAATTCGAGCAGAGCACGTGATACTCCGAGTTTCACGGCATCAGCCTGAGCTGAAACTCCTCCGCCATTAATATTGAGATATAAATCAAAATTCTCTGTGTTGTTGGTTAATGCAAGGGGCATGTAAATTGAGAGCTTGTGAATTTTTTGCGGGAAATATTCATCAAATGATCTTTTCCTTTTGTTCACAACCAGCTTAACCTCTCCTTTTCCCGGCCTCAGGTATACCCTTGCTACGCTGGTTTTCCTTCTACCTGTACCGTAATATTGAACTATGCTCAAACTGTCCTCCTTAGAAAGTTAATGTTTCAGGTTGCTGAGCTTTATGTTTATGATCAGTTCCTGAATATATTTTGAGTTTCTTCAAAATTTTACTGTTAAGTTTGTTTTTAGGGAGCATCCCCTTTACAGCAGCCTTAAGTATTCTTTCTGGATGAGTCTCCATCATTTTCAGATATGAAGTTTCCTTAATGCCACCCATCCATCCGGAATGTCTGTAATAGACTTTCTGTTCTTCCTTATTACCTGAAAGTTTTATCTTATCAGCATTAATAATTATGACAAAATCTCCGTTGTCGAAGAATGGAGTATATGTGGGCTTGTCCTTTCCTCTTAAAACTGTAGCTATTCTAGTAGCCAGCCTTCCAAGTATCATACCCTCAGCATCAATCAGAAGCCATTTCTTATCCGAATCATCTTTTTTTGGTATAGCAGTCTTGTTGTTCTCATTCAATTTCATTATAATCCTCTTAAAGAAATAGTATTATAATATTTTACCGTTTTTGTCAAGATTCAACAGTCATTTCGGGGTATTTCGATGGTATTTTGGTGAATATCTGGTATAAATCACTCAAAACTCGAACCATTTAAGATATTTTTTTCTATCTTCCACGGCCCCCTTATTAAAATAAAATTCATTATTTTTGGGAGAATAATCATATTCAGCTGCCCACTTATCAATGTTTTCGGTTATCTGCCTCAGAGAATTAAAAACAAATTCGAGTTCCTTATCTGTCATTGTCGGATGAAGTGAGAGACGTACCCATCCCGGTTTTTCAGAAAGGTCACCTTTGTTGATCTTATCAGTAATGGACTTTGAATGCTGGTGGGTCACATTTAAGAGATAGTGGCCATATGTTCCTGCACAGGCGCATCCACCACGAACCTGAATACCGAACCTGTCACTTAAAAGTTTTACAATAAGGTTGTAATGGATATTTTCGATATAAAATGAAAATACTCCAAGACGCT
Organism: Candidatus Aminicenantes bacterium UBA647; assembly: GCA_002299555.1. GTDB lineage: Bacteria > Acidobacteriota > Aminicenantia > UBA2199 > UBA2199 > UBA647. The sequence continues at coordinate 47,257 of DBOL01000033.1, read as the reverse complement.
CTTTTATGTTTTCAGCCAGCACTTTCATTCCCGGAATTTCAGCAGACATCTCAAAGGCTTGTTTCAGGAGCTCTTTTTCCCTTATTTCAATGTTCGCCACTCCCATTTTTTCCTTTAGCCTGATCGCCAGAGCAATCCTGAATGATTGAAGAAATCCCGGAGTGCCACCGTCCTCCCTCAATTCAATGTCATCTATATATTTGTAATTTCCCCATGGATTTGTCCAGTCTACAGTTCCACCTCCGGGATTATCCGGAACTTCATTGTTGTAAAGAGACTTATTAAAAACGAGGACACCTGATGAACCAGGGCCGCCCAGGAACTTATGCGGAGAGAAAAATATCGCATCGAGTCTCTCCAATGAATCTTCTGGGTGCATATCTATGTCTACATAGGGAGCAGATGCAGCGAAATCTATAAAGCTTACACCTCCATGTTCATGCATTATCCTGCTAAGTTTGAAATATGGAGGAATATCGCCGGTTACATTTGAGCAGGCAGTGAAAGAGCCGATCTTGACCTTCCTATCCTTATGAAGGACTAATTGCCGCTCAAGCTCTTCAGTATCAACGAGAATATCTTCTGTTGGAGGGAGTACAACTACATCAGCTATGGTCTCATACCAGGAAGTGTGGTTTGAATGGTGTTCCATATGTGTTACGAATACTACCGGTCTGTCTTCCTCTATAATTTTATCTTTTTTAACTATCGAGCTTTGGATCTTTAATCCCAGGATCCTCTGTAATTTGTTTATAACTCCTGTCATACCATTGGCAGCTGTAATTACAATATCGTCCGGTGATGCATTTACATGTTCACGAATAATGTTGTGAGAATGGTGGTAGGCGTGAGTCATTATTGTACCGGTCTCACTGGTCTCGGTATGAGTGTTTGCAACAAACGGACCGAAATCACGGAGTATTTTTTTTTCAATCGGTTCGTATAGTCTCCCGCTTGCTATCCAGTCAGCATAGATAATTTTCTTCTCTCCATATGGTGATTTGAAGGTAGAGTTAATACCAACTATATTCTTTCTGAACTTATCAAAATATTTTTCCATAGTACTCATATTATGATTTTAACACATTTGGGAAAGTTGAATTTACAAATTGATTTTTTTTCTAATATCTAATATCATCTTTTTGGAGGATTTAAAAAAATGGCTAATTTTATCGATGAATTTATGGGAACCTATGGTTCTAAAGTTTCAAAAAACCTTTCAAAAACATTGGGAGTAAAAAAAGGAATTTTGAAGCAGATCATCCCCCAAATAGCTCCTTTGATACTTGGAGGGTTGAAAAAGCAAAAAGATAATCATGGTGGTGATGCAAGGGTTGATCACATTCTAAATAAATATGGAAGCTCTGATGTTCTTAATGATCTGGCAGGACTTTTCAGATCCAAAGCCGGTGATTCCAATCCGGACCCCGGGCTTGGCGGTCTTCTTGGTAACTCAGGGCAGCAGGCATCGGAAGCACTTGCGAAAAAATTTAATATTGATACGGGCACCATAACTAAACTTATCCCAATGTTAGCTCCTGTAATTCTCGGAGCTTTGACTAAAAAAAGAGACTCCGGTTCAGGTTCGGGTGGAATCGGTGCTCTTCTTGATCAGGATGGTGATGGCAGTGTTCTGGATGATGTTGCCGGGTTTCTTATAAACAGTATGGGGAAAGGGAGCAGAAAGAGTGGAGGCGGACTCGGTGGAGCATTGGGCGGTCTTCTTGGTGGTCTTCTGGGAAAAAAAAGATAATCTGAACTGCTTAACATTATTTTGTCATTTTTTGTTTCAATAAAAAATAGATAAGACAGGAGGAATTATGAGATTAAATGCACCAAAAAAGATCGTATGGTTGATTTCGTTGATAATTGCAGTGTTGGCAATTATAAGTACTTTCGTAGCAATTCCGTTTATCACGATTAATGCATTTTGGGTAATGGGCGTAGCGTGGCTTCTCCTTTTACTTGCAACATTTTTAAAAGGATTCTAGCAATAATTCCAGTACCTTCTTTTAAATATGGGGGTACTGGAAATTTATTCGTTGCAGTTTTTTATTTGTAAAGAAATAGAATTTCAATTTCAGGTTAACCGATTTAATTAGATTTAAAGGGGGGAATCATGAAGTTAAAGGTCATATTGTTTTCTATTATTTTTACTTTTTCCATAATTTCAGCAAATCAGGGAGATATCAAGCTTGTCCGGATCGATCCCCCTGGCCCGCAATTAGTTAAAAAAAGAAATATTATGATAAATGCCGACGATGTCATGAAGATTCTGTCTGATGTTGAAAAATCCGGAGTCAGATTGAACATTGAGTTTGCCACTAAGGATGATTTTGTCATTGCCCGATTTGGGAAGATCGAGAAAGGAGAGATTTCATGGGCACATAAGATCGAGAAAGGGCATATGAAAATCAAGTTCGGGAAATCGGAATACAGGGGGTTGCTTGAAAAAGTAAGATCCGGTATCGGTCGTCCCGGGTATCAGATAATTCTCAGTGATAAAAAATCGAATACGGTAATAAATAGTTTTGAACTTACATTTCGTCCTTTCCCGAATCTTAGTGTAGAGCTTAGTTATCCTGTTAATGTTTCTCCGGGAGAGCAGATAGGAGAAAAAGTTTCTATTGCCATTAAGAACACCGGTACTGCGCCTTCAGAGGAAGTAGACCTTGATCTGCTGCTATCAAAAAATTTCCAGATACCTTTAAAGAAGTATTCCATTGAAGTTGGGACGGAGGGTGTGAGGTTGCTGGAACATGGTCATGTCAAGGTTCCCGGTGTTGAGGCCGGAGGGGAAATAGAGTTAAAACCTGATATTAAGCTTCGCCTTCCCAAACCACTTGAGGATGGAAGATATTATCTTGGTGCAGTTCTTGATCCGGAGGGGAAAATCAAAGAGAGTTCTGTTGAGAACAATGTTTTTCGGGGATTCTTAATGATTGCACAAAAAGAACCATCGAAGATCTCCATGTCTCTTGCAGGTTCTACACTTTATTACACTCCCAAAACTTATGACCTGATCATAAGAAATGCAGGCCTCGATATCTCTATAAGTAAAGAATGGCGGAAATGTCAGATCAGGCCTTACATCTTTCATTTAAAACATGCTACTTGGACCGATTTTTTCTGGGAAGTTAATACAGACGAAAAAATGGTTTGGAAGATCACCGGTACAAAGTTCTGTAAAAAGGGAGGAGTTGCTGAGAAATTAAATATAATAGTACTTCCGGAAGGTGGCTCAACGAAAGTCCCTCCACGCAGATTCAAACTTGTTTTCGGAGAAACAAAGGTAACTTTTGAACCAAAAAGCAAGAAATTCAACCTTTTGTTAGGAGGATCAGGCGTAGCCTATTTACCTTTTTGGCAGACCTGTAAAACATCACCTGTGAAGTACCATTTTAAGTATGCGACCTGGGATAAGTATGTGTGGGAGGTCGATCCGATAAAAAAAACACTAAGAAAAATACCCATAGAAAAATTTTGCAAACAATCTGACGAAGGTGAAGAGCTTCCTGCTAAAATGGAGCTGGAGTAATAATTATATTTCTATAATAAACAATCTCCCGGATAAGAGATCCGTTACCCATATTTTTCCATCTTTTCCGGCTTTGATCTGTGATATCTCATAAATTGAATCCCCGAATTGTCCTCTTAAATAGAATGCTGTGTTTGAATTATTAAATGATGTATCTCCGTAGGGGTATGAAAAGTTGAATAAATTTGTAATTTGTCTTGTCTCCGGGTCAAGAGAGAAAAGGGAGAATTTTTTGCTGTTGTGCGCTGAGATATAAATAGTATTCCCAATTAGCACCATATTGTCAGGTAACATCCCGTTAGGGATCATAATGTTTGTTCTTTTTTCCCCGACAATCAGAATATTTTTGCCAATATGGTTCATTACGAAGAGAGAGTTATTATTTTTTAGAATGCGGAGTGGCTTTTCCCCTGAACGGATATCCGATGTTTCAAACGTTTTTTTATCTACTTTAGTCACAGAATCAGAATCAAAATTCGAAATGTAAATGTGTGATTTGTCGAATTGAAGATCGGTCGGTGTAAGCCCGGTCCTGATATTTTTTCTCAGCAGGTTGTCCTTTGCATTTATGATCAGGAGAGAACCACCGTCAGTATCTTTTTCTCCTGTCCTGACTACATATATATTGTCTGCTTCTTCGTCATATTTAAGAATCCGGGGAATATTCTCTCTCTGGATGCTTGTATAAAAATATATCCTTTCCTGAGGAGAGAACATCCTGATTCCATCCGGGAAAAATGTGAGAAAGAAATTCTCTTTTCCCCAACTGTTCTGAAGTCCGTAAAGCCCATCCCTTTTATCGAAGACGATCTTCTGAGCAAGCCTGGGGATTCGCCTGTCGAAGACCTGAAATGTCTCCTTTTCGATCTCAAGAATCCCGTTCTTTGCTCCCCAAATGTAAACAGCGGGCCAATATGATTGGTGAGGTCCGTAAGAGAGGAATGTATTTCCTTTCGCCGATTTCGCAACCGCAACAGGGTAAGGAAAGGGGAGTTTGTGGAATTCTACATTTCCGTCAGGCATGACTTTTGCAAATTCACTTTCAGTATTAAAAACCAGAAATGAACCGTCCTTATCCTGTTCGATAAGATCAATAGGGGCCCATCCGGTTCTTATTTTATGTTTTTCCCAATTATTTGTGTCGAGAACTGTTATTGCTGAGCCGAAGGACCCGTTAACCGCCGTTGCGCCGAGGGGAATGTATAAGCTATTGCTCTCCGGATCAAATGCGATGGAGAACATGTGAGGGAGTATTCCGATATTTCTTATCCTTTTTATTAATTTTTGTTTTTTAAGATCGATCACATATATCTCTCCATAAGCCCAACTGGCAACATAAAGGAGATTTTTTCTCTTATCAATTGCTGTAGCATCATTTCCGTATGACGGGATTTCAACCTTAATATAGGATCCTCCTTCTTTAAAATTGACTATATGAACTGCAGGATGATTGTCATACGGAATATAGATCTCATCTTTTTCCACGTTAAGGTTAATGCCAACTCCTTCAGTTAGTTCCGGAAGATCTACATAGATGTCATTCCCGTTCAGACAGTCGATCTTAAGAGCCTGAACGACTTTTCTTTTCTCTGTCTCCGTGACCAGATATAAGTGATGGGTTAAATGATCAAAGCCAGCGAAATGGAATCTCTTCCCCTTTTTGATATTTAAAACTCTTTTTCCGATTTTTTTGCCACTGGTGATATCAAGGATATAAAGAGATGAAGTGTATCCGTCGAAAACAAAAACTTTTCTCAATTCGGGATCAGCAACTATCTTTCTTATTGGAGGAGGGGGCGTTTGGTTCAGGTTCATCATTTTTTCAGTTCGATTAAAACTTTTAACAAATCTGAACTTCCCTTTTTTCAGATCAAGAAAAGCAATCTCCCTGCTCTCTCTTCCGGCCAGGAAGCAATTACCCGTACTGTCATCAATCGCTACCATCTCATACTGAAACCTGGTATTAAACGTTGTGGAAGTTTTACTCTCAGGATAGACTATACAGAGTGTTTTCCGGCCTATCATATATATATTCCCATTCTTCTTGTTGATTGCAAACGACTCTTCCTTAAGATATTGAGGAGCCCTCCCATCCACGGGGATATTCACAACTTTTTTATCCCTTCCATTTATTAATGATATGGAGGAGCTGTTTGTGTTTATCAGTATCACTCTGTTCCGCCCTTCATCATATTTGACCATTAAAGGTCCGAAACCGTTGTGCTTGATTTTTATTGAATCAAGAAAATTAACTTCTGTAACCTGGGTTCCCGGTAATACCTGGAAAATTAACAGACTAAATATCACAAAAAGTGAATAATATTTCATTTGAACTCCTTCCTGAATATTAACAAATGGAAGTTATAATTCAAACTTTGTATGATTCTTTTTGCACTTGTCAAACTAAACCATTTTGGTTAAAATTGCTTGAGGGGATGCAATGTCTATAAAATCAATAAATGGAATAAAAATATTTGTAGTGATATTAACTCTTTTAATTACTTCTGCTCTGCTGCAGGTAAGTGCTGAACAAAAATCGGCCAGTAATAAATGGCTAACGTTAAAAGTGTGGAGAGGATCTTTTACTATTGATCGAAAAGTCAGTAAATCTACAAGCTTTATGGGTGTTTCGGAAGAGATAGATCTGATCGAAACTACAACCGGCAGTGTTGTATTCAACGACAGATATACCGAAGAAGGATCGGCAACGTGGTCGGGACCGGTAAGTGCTACAACCACAATAACTGCTACTCGAGTTCTCAGTTTCGGGACTGTTACTATGACAGAAAAAATTTCAGGGAACGGTTCATCTAATGATATTAATGAATATGGCGAGGCTGGCTCTCTTATGATCGATATAAATGATAAAAAGTATGATGTCGGCTTCTCAGGAGGTAACCCTGAGATAAAATGGAAGCGGGAAATGGATGGCGCAACGAAGAGTGCAGTTAATAAAATAGAGGTAACTCCGGTAAGGGCTTATTTTATGGCACTTCTTAAAGGATTGGATAAAGGGAATTTTTCAACAGGATTAACTTCAGGAGTTGGTTTCCTTCCCGGTAATCAAAAAGAGTTAACAGATATTTCGACATGGTTCAAATCAGCAAAAGAAGAGCAGGGACATTTATTGCCTTCCAAGCCTGGATCACTTGAAGGATCAGATATATATGACAGACATGGCACTTTCATTAAAACCACCTGGAGTCTTTCACCTTCAAACATTGTTAAACCTGTTTATTATGTTACTGTAGAGAACTTGTCGGAATTCAAATCTATGGAGCCGGAACCGGGAAAACGGGTGCGGATCCGTGTTTATACCAAAGATAAAAATCCGGTGGCTCTCCCCATACAACTGTCACTGGAGGATGTGTCGGAAGAACCCGGGGAGTGCTTGAACAAGGAAAATTCCGTGGAGGGGAGTGCTGATATCCGGTTTGACACATCTTCGGCCAGTGCTGAAGTCATGGAGATTAGTAAAAATGTGATCCGGACAAAGGAGCCGGTGAGCCGCTTTACTATGGAACTGGAAATAAGAGATTATGGTGCCTTCGGAAAACTGAAGGTGGAAACCGTAATGGATGATATCCGGGAGACAGTGAATACCGACTATAACGGGAAGCCGGTACTTCATCTCCCTTATGATGAGAATGAGAATAAAATTGTGGATTCCTGGGAGAAAGACCACCGGATCTATGGAAAGAACCTGAACGGGGATTGGGACAGGGAAACAAAACCGGAGCTGAATGGGAAGGCTGGTGACGGATTGACCCTTTACGAAGAGTACCGGGGGGTATTTGCCCGAGAGGAACACACCCGGCTGAGACCCGGTGTGAAGGAACTTCTGGTGGAATACCAGGATGAAGACCGGAAACAAAAGATCCTTCAGGGTTTAAATCTTTTTCAGCGGGCCTCGGGGATCAGAGTGGTGGAAATGAAAAAAGGGGAATTAAAAGACCGAGTGGCGAACTACTATTCAAAGGAATTTAAAAAGGGGACCCAGCATGGGGTGATTCTCCGGCTGGCTGATCTGGGAGGGACGATATCGGGTGAAACAAATCCTATTGATAAAGAGAAAAAGACCCCAAAAGATGTGACCAGTATTGAGATCGGGAATTTGCTTCTTTCGGATTGGGATAACCTGACGGAAGCTTATAAAGCAGACACCACCCAGAGACAGTGGAACGATAATGTAAAGGTGACCGTGGCCCACGAACTGGCCCATTCGGTGAAAGGGGATCACCATGGGGACAAAGAGATTGGTACCCGGATGATATTTTCCAACAATCTGGTCAAGGAAGCATCCGGGGAGCTGGTCTCTTACACCCTGGAGAACGGGGCCCGGAATCCCAGATTCCCTGACAAGTCTCCTGATCCCACCGGCAGGCCCCAAGGGCAGAGTTCCGGCGATGTCCACTGCATCATGTGCTACAACCATTTCTATAAAATGATTTTCTATGCTGAGGGGAGGCTGGAGGTCTATCAATACACCCCACAGGCATCTTATATCTCCCAGCACCGGTTCTGTACTTCACCAGTGGGGACGGGCCATAATGGTGGCGGAAAATGGCATGGGGATGCCGACCGGTCCCGGAATAGAGGGGATTGTATCCACAAATTTCAGGTACGGGACTATCCCCTGAAATAGTTATGTCCCCTTTTTGTATCTGTTTTTTATGTTATAATAAAAGCAGGCTACAATTCTTAGGGAAGCCTAAATAAAACAGGTTGAGTAGAAGGGGATAAATGTGGAAAAATTAAGTCAAAGTCTCGAAGATTATCTGGAAGCAATATATATAGTCTCTCTTGATAAGAAAATTGCAAGGGTCAAAGACCTGGTTAACAGGCTTGGTGTAAAATCATCATCTGTCATTGGTGCGTTAAAAAAACTTGGTGCAAAGGGATATATTGAACATGAGCATTACGGGCACATTGAACTTACTGATGAAGGCCGCAAAAGAGCAGAAAGGCTCTATGAACGTCACACAACACTCACAAAATTTTTTCATGATATCCTCAATGTTGATGAGGAAACAGCCGAAGAAGATGCCTGTCGGATAGAGCATGATCTCAGCGAAGAGTCGTACAGCAAAATTATAAAACTACTCAGTCATATAATTTCGTTATCTGATAGTGATCCTGCCTGTTTTGAAGAACTAAAAAAATCTGTTAAAAACTGATATGTGTTTTGCAGGATAATCTAGTTCATTTGTTTTTTTGAGATATCCTCGATCTTTTTAAATACACGGAAAAAATTTCCTCCCCATATTTTTTTTATATCTACTTCGGAATAACCTCTTTTAACAAGTTCATAGGTTATTCTCCACAGTTCACTCGAGTCATAACAGTCGGAAAGTGCACCGCCTCCGTCAAAGTCAGTCCCTATTCCTACATGGTCTATCCCGGCAACCTTTACTATATGGTCAATGTGGTCAACGGCCTCAGCAACTGAAGCTAGTTCTCTTGGATATTTTCTGGTTAGTTCATACCATTTTTCTCTTACTTTCTCTTTCTCTTTTTCTGGAAGTGTTGAATAGTTTTCGTATTCAGCACGAAGTTTTTTGAAAGCATTATCTCTCGCAGGATAAGGTTTCGGTTTTTTTATATATTCACTAAGTATACACAGCTGGATCACTCCGTTTTTTTCGGCAAGAAGTTTCAGCATATCGTCTGTCAGGTTTCTCGGATTGTCACAGATTGCCCTGGCACAGGAATGCGATGCGATTACGGGAGCTTTGGAAGTTTTCAGGACGTCATAAAATGATTTATCTGAAATGTGAGATACATCGATGATCATGCCTATCCTGTTCATCTCTTTTACAACCTTTTTCCCGAATTCGCTCAATCCTCCATGCTCTTCACCTTTTCTATCCGTAGATGAGTCGCATATGTCATTGTTCTCTGTATGGCAGAGAGTAATATATCTTCCTCCGAGGTCATAGAACATGTTTACGAGGGAAATATCTGTCCCGATAGGATAACCGTTCTCTATTCCTATAAAAATTGCTCTTTTCCCCTTTTTCTCGATCTCTTCAGCATCGGACGATCTGAGAGCAAGCTCGGCAAGTTCCGGATAATCGCTTGCAGCTTTTTTTATAAGTTTAAATTGTGATAGTGCATTTTGTTTTGCCTTTTCACGCCCTTCCTGTGTTCTTGGACCCTGCCCCACAAAAACTGCAAAAAAAACAGCATCAAGGCCCCCCTCTTTCATCCTTGGGAAATCTACCTTCCCACCCCTCTTTTTCGGATCATTCGATTTTCCTATATCAAATGAAGGTGAGCGGAGCATCATAGGAGTATCTGTATGAGTATCAATAGTGAGAATTCTCTCATGGATCTTTCTTGCATTCTCTAAAATTGATTGATCTGTTTTTGCAGAGCCTGCAAGTGGAAAAATAACCATTATTGAAATAATATAATAAAAGTAGTGTTTGAGTTTCATTTTCTATCCTCCTCTGGATGATATAAATTTAACATTATTCCAGATCGAAATCAAAACAATTATTGAATCCAGACACATTAAAATAAAACAACATATATCTTGTGTTAGAGGGTTGCTTCTTGACACATATTTTTTTATCTGATATTTAAACCTCATACTTCATACAGGAGAATAATACACTTGAACAAAGATCAGTTAATTAAATATTCAGAGATATTGAAAAACTACAAATTAGAAAGACCGATGAATATCATGGAAGTTTGCGGGACGCATACCGTTGCCTTTTTTCATACAGGAGTTAAAGATATTTTTCCAGAGGGTTTGAATCTGATCGATGGGCCGGGGTGCCCGGTTTGTGTAACAGCAAATGGATATCTCGACAGAGCGATAGAGATTCAGAAAGAACATGGGGTAGTGCTTGCGACCTTTGGAGATATGATAAAAGTTCCTGCCTCATATACGTCATTACAAAAATTAAAAAGCGAAGGCGTTAGGATCGAGATCGTTTATTCACCAATGGATGCATTAGAGATCGCAAAAAAAGAGAAAGATACAGAAGTTGTTTTTCTTTCAGTTGGATTTGAAACCACTATTCCTACAGAGGCTGTAACATTAAAAAAAGCAGTTGAGGATAATGTGAATAATTTTTCTATCTTAACAGGAAATAAACTTACTCCACCGGCAGTTGATACCCTCCTTGCACTTGGAGAGGTTAAGATTGATGGTTTTATCCTTCCGGGGCATGTGAGTATAATTACCGGGTCTGACAGTTGGCAATTCCTCCCGGGGAAATATAATAAACCTGCAGTCATATCAGGATTTGAACCAAAAGATCTGGTTATGGGTACATTAAGGCTTATCCAACTCATTGAGAAACGTGAAATAGAGATAGACAATCTGTACAAAGAGCTCGTAACTGAAGAGGGGAACAGGCTTGCTCAGGGATTCATTGATGAACTTTTTGATGTGACTGATGCAAAGTGGAGAGGTATCGGGATTATTCCGGGGAGCGGATTGAAATTGAAGGATAAATACAGCCTTTATGACGCTGAAAAAAAATTCCCGGTTAAGATGCCTGAGGAAGTTGAGAATAAGAACTGCAGGTGTGGCGAGATCCTAAGAGGGCTTATAACACCTCCCGAGTGTCCGTTATTCGGAACAGTCTGCACACCAAGAGAACCCGTTGGAGCATGTATGGTCTCCTTCGAGGGTTCATGTTCGGCATATTATAAATACAGGAAATGATCAATGGATAAAAAAATATTAATGGCGCACGGAAATGGCGGAGAGCTGATGGGGACACTTATCAGTGATTTGATCGTGGATATTTTCGGGAAGGAATCCGTACAGCTGGATGATTCGGCAATCGTTGATCCGGGGAAGGGAAGTCTTGTTTTCACTACGGATACTTATACGATAACCCCAATATTCTTTGAAGGGGGCGATATCGGGAAGCTTGCTGTGAATGGCACAATAAATGATATAGCCGTTATGGGTGCGGAACCGAAATTTCTTTCCTGCGGATTTGTACTGGAGGAGGGATTTGAGATCTCTTCACTGAAAAAAATACTTCAATCTATGAAGAGAGCAATTGATTATGCGGGAGTGAAGATCGTTACAGGTGATACAAAGGTAGTTGAAAATGGTAGTGCTGACAAGATATTTATAAACACTTCGGGTATTGGTGTGATGAGAGATTACTCATTCAGAAATAAGATCAACCCCGGAGATGCCGTAATAGTAAATGGAACTATTGGAGATCATGGGATATCGATCATGGCAGAGAGAAATAAGCTCTCCTTTTCCAAGGGGCTCTCTTCTGATTCCGCTCCACTAAACAATATGCTCCTTTCTGTTGGTGAAAAATTTGGTAAATCAGTCCGTTTTGTGAGGGATGCAACAAGGGGTGGAGTTGCGTCAGTACTGAACGAGATTGCAGACAACAAAACTTTTAGTATAAAGATTTTAGAAGAAAAAATTCCTGTGAGGGATGAAGTGAACGGCGTTTGTGAAATACTTGGACTGGATCCTCTCTATGCAGCGAATGAAGGAAAGGCTGTCCTGATAACAGATCCTGAAAAAGCGGAAGATATAGTAAAAGTGATGAGAACCTTTCCTGAGGGTAGAGATGCCGTTGTTATTGGTGAAGTTGATCTTGACTTTCCCGGCAGAGTATATATTGAGACATATGTGAAGGGGAAGCGTATATTGCCTTTACTCCAGGAAGACCAGTTGCCAAGAATTTGTTGAATATATACAATACTAGTTATCAGGGGAAAAAATAATGCAATTCTTCTTAAAATTAAAAGATTCGTCCTTCAGGTTCTCATTGTTCATGTGGCTGGTGGCATCGCACTCTCTCTCAACAGGTTTAGGCTTAATATTTTTGCCTTCAGAACTTTTCGAGAAACTTGGATACAGTATAATCACTGAACGATTTTTTGCTGTCCAGGGTGGTGTTTTTCACATTGTAATGTGCATCGGATATTTAATGGCTGCAGTTAAAAAGGACAAATATGAAGGTGTTGTCTATCTTGCTATAATTGCCAAATTATCTGCTACTATATTTCTTGTCACCTATTCAGTTCTCGCAGCATGGATATGGGTAGTTTTCTTTTCCGGTATATTTGATCTTCTTATGGGAGTCATCATGTATGTCCTTTATAAGCAATATAAGAAAACTCTCTCACCGGGGGCCGGATGAAAAAAATTCCATCGATAATTGTTACAGGTGCATCGGGGATCGTCGGGAGCAGTTTCCTTGAATCTGTCAAGGATAACTTTAAAGTATATGCCATTGCAAGGCGATCGCAAAAGGTCGCAGGAGTAGAACCTCATCCGAATATTATCTGGATCCAGGTTGATATTGGTGATTGGATATCCCTTCGCTGGGTTATGCACAATATTAAAAGGGAGGGAGGGGCTGATTTCATCTTCCACCTGGCCGGTTATTATGATTTTGAGTATACACCGAATGGCGAATACGAAAGGAGTAATGTAAAGGGTACTAAATATATGCTGGAGCAGGCTAAGATACTGAGAGTAAAAAGATTTATTTTTGCAAGCTCCAGTGCTGCATCTGAATTTCCCGGAAAAGGGGAAGTCCTGACAGAAAAAAGTATCCTTGATGCTCCCTACGATTATGCAAGGTCAAAAAGGGCGGGTGAAAAGATGGTTAAAGAATTCTCAAAATTCTTTCCATGCTCAATAGTCAGATTTGCAGCTGTTTTTACTGACTGCTGTGAATACGGGCCTTTGTATGTTTTTTTATCAACCTGGCTGGAGAAAAAATGGAATTCGAAAATATTGGGAGGAAAAGGACAATCGGGAATTCCTTATATTCATACAAATGATCTTAACCGTTTGATAATTTCAATACTTAACAAAAGCCGGAAGTTGCCTGATTTTGATACTTACCTTGCAAGCCCTGATGGTTCGACTTCTCACAGAGAGTTGTTCGATGTTGCAACAAAATTTTTTTATGGTTCAAAAATAAGGCCGATCATGATGCCTAAATTGTTGGCTTACCCAGGTGTTGTTATGAGAGATATCCTTGGCCGTATCATCGGTAACAGGCCCTTTGAAAGGCCCTGGATGATAAAATATCTTGATAAAAAGCTATCAATAGATTCATCTTATACGAGAAAAGTTCTCGATTGGGTCCCTACAAAAAGACTCTCTATACAGAGACGTCTTCTCTTCCTTATTGAGAGAATGAAGAGTGATCCGTCAGAGTGGCATTCTAAAAATAAAGTGGCTTTAAAGAGAGATACATTGAGGCCCAGTTTGCTTATTTATAATTCGATAAACAGGTTGAAAGATGAAATAGTAGCTGAAGTGATGAAGATGCTTCTTACACCTGAAGCAGAAAAAGTTCTCAAAAACTATAGGAAAAGGAAAAAAGAGAATCTTGAACGTGATATAGAATTCTTTATCCAACTCCTTGCTGTTTCAGTTAGGACAAGTGACAGGATGATACTATTGGAATATGCCCGGAAATTGGCCTATCTAAGAAGTAGTGAAGGATTTACGTTGGATGAGGTTTCAAGAGCAATTACCGAAATGGGTAAGATCATTTTGAATAAAATAGGCGGAGACAAAGAACTTAAGGTCAGGAAGCAGAGCATCTATGACCTTATCTCCATCACTTTACAGATGACTGTAGATGAGATAGCTGATTCATTTGAGAAGATCTCATTGAAAAAAAACATTGAATCTGTATATGACCGGGATGAGATCGAAGGTAGAATAGAAGAGCTGGAAGCCTTTTACAATACTTCAGAGTAATTTGATTTTTTTTAATAAAGGAAAATCAATCAGGCGTTGAATCATTTTTTGAGGTCATCTTCATGGAATAAATTGATGAGACACTTGGTTCGTTCATGCTGATCCCATAAATATAATCCGCCTCTTCCATTGTTTTGAAATTATGAGTGATTATTAAAAATTGTGTTTTTTCCTTTAGTTTATGAAGGAATTTCAGGAATCTCTGGATGTTTGCTTCATCAAGAGAAGCATCGACTTCGTCAAAAACACAGAATGGAGAGGGCTTAAATTCAAACAGGGCAAAAAGGAATGCAAGTGAGGTAAGGGTTTTTTCTCCACCGGAGAGGAGGCGAAGTCCCTGTAATCTTTTTCCCGGGGGCTGTGCCATTATTTCAAGTCCCGTTTCGAGGATATTATCGAGGTCGGTTAATGCCAGGTCTGCCTCTCCTCCTTCAAAAAGTATCTTGAATGTCCTCTTGAAATTAGTCCTGATCTCTTCAAATGCTGTTTTGAAGCTTTCTGTAGATTCATCATCGATCTTTTGTATGGCGCTGTTCATATCCTCGATAGAATCGAGAACATCTACTTTCTGGGATAGGAGAATGTCATAATCTTTAGCAAGCAGATCATATTCAGATTCTGCTGAAAAATTCAGCCTGTTGCTGTCCCTCATTTTTATAAGACGATCATTAGTAGAACTAACATTCTCTTCAAGGTCATCCACTTCCAATTCAAGGAGTTTTTCGTCAGGCTCTATATCTTTCAGTTCGGAATTTAATTCTTTGAATGATATTTCTTCGAGTGAAAAAATATCTTTTTTCAGGGTTGCGAGCTCTATCTCTTCCCTGCCTTTTGCCTCTTTTATCTCATCAAGTTCAGTACGCTTTTTTGTAAGAAGCTCATTTTCCTCTCTGATACTGCTGCTGAGATCATTCAATATCTGTTCATCGTCCTTGATGGATTCTTCAGATTTATCCTTTGTTTCAATGTTGGAACTTCTATCGGTTTTAAACTTTGCAATGTTCCCTGATATTTCTTCGATCTCTCTCTTTAGATCGTTGTTCTCTTTATCTTTCCCTTCGATATCCTCATTGAGAGATAGCAATTCTTTTCTGAGCCTGTTCAGTTCAGACTCGCCGGATGTGAATCTCTCTTTTGAGAGATTGAGTTTATTCTCCAGACCGAAGAACTCTTTCTCCTGGGAGCTGAGATTTTTGCTGAATTCTTCCTCCTGTTTCTCAAGAGATTCTCTTTTTTGGATCAGCGAAGTATTTTCTTCTTCAAGTTGCAACTTTTCCTTTTTCTTTTCTACGAGTTGAGTTGAGAACCTGTCAAGATCGGTTTTGTGTCTTTCCAGTTCCGACTCAAGTACTAGTACCCTTTTAAGGTTCCTCTCTTTTGCATTGATAAGATTGTCAAGGTCTGATCTGATCCTGATCGTCTCCCGCTCAAGATCTTTTGTTTTTACAGATCCCCGGTCGAATCGTTCCTCAAGCCCCTTTCCCTGTTTGTTTTCTGATCCAAGTTCATTCGAAAGCTCTTCTATCTTTTTTTCTGCAATATCTATCTTTGAAATAATACTCCTGATCTCGGCCATTATATCGAGGACACCGGAACCTCTCTTCCTTATGAGAACACCATCTGATGTTATGATCTCACCATTTTTGGTGACAACCGGTACTCTGAATTTTTTATATATTTTTATGCCATTATCAATATCAGTGACAACAATTCCATCCTTGAGTATTTTTTTCAGGGCAGGTTTTTTTAGAGTAAACAGGTTTTTTATGTGGTCTACGAACCCTGTTTCCTTCTCTGCTCCAACAGTTTTCTTAGAGCTCTTTTCAATGTTGAGGAGGATTTTCTCAAATTCAGGATTTCTCAGATCTTCAATGTTTTCTTCCACATATGACCCTATCTCGTCAAAGTAAAAACTTTCGATAAGGTCAAAATTTTCTTTTTCTGAAGTGAGGATGTCCTGAAGTTTACTTCCTGAAACAGGCTTGTTTCCAGCTACTTTATCTTTCATTTGAAGATAATTTTCTTTTTGTTTCTTCAAACTTTGAACATCACTTGTATTCACTCTTATCCCGGAGTTGATTTCCTGTATTTTCTTTTGATTCGAGTCAAGTGTTTTCTTTAGTTCATCCAGAGATCTTTCCGCTATGGTAAATGAGGATTCCGACTTGTTAAATCTCTGTTCTACCTCGTTGATCTGTTTATTGTCAGAGGTTTCATTAAGTTCTTTGATGAATGTTAGTTTGGAGCTTATATCATTCTCAAGTTTTACACTAAGTTTTTCGTTCTCATGAATTTCGTTGTTTAATGCTGAAATCGAAGATCTGGTGGTGAAGATTTTGGTCCTTACCCCGTTCTTCTCTTTCTGGAACTTATTGTTTTCATCTCTTATATCGGCAATTTCACTGTTTTTTAAATTATATTCCTTCTGAAATGACTCATATTCAGATCTTTTCGTTTTCACATCGGTTTCAAGTCCCGATATCTGCTTATCTCTTTCTTCAATTGATTTATTGTTCCCTTCTACTATTTTTGTGTTTTCATCAATTTTCTGGACTATGAAATCTTTCCTCTGATTCAGTTTTTCTACTTCTGATTTTTTCGATAGGATATCCTGATTTAATTCATAAAGGGCTTTTTGATTTTCCTTAAGGGTTTTATCCAACGTCCATTTCTTACTCTCATTCCCTGAATATTTTTTCTCAATAGCTGACAATTCCCGGGTGAGAACCATTTCAAGGCTCAGGTATTTCTCTACCTCCCCTTTTATCTTCTCAAATTCTTTATTGATCTTCTTGAACTTTTTATAAAGAAATACTTTTATATAATCTATGTTCTCTGTTTTTAGAGTTCTGTAACGTGCAGCATAGTTAGCCTGATTTTTCAGGTCTCTGAGACGACTTTCTTTGTCAGCGGAAAGAATGTCAAGATTATCCAGATTTTGTTCTGCTATGATTAATTTATTGGCAGTCTCTTTTTTTCTGATCAAATATTGGGATATTCCTGCTGCCTCTTCGATCAACATTCTCCTCTCGGAAGGCTTTAATGATACAAGTTTTTCAATACTTCCCTGCTCGAAGATGAAGTAATTCCGCCCGCCCAGGTTCAGATTGTATAACTCTTCCTGAATATCTTTGTTCCTGCAGTATTTTTCATTAAGGATATATTTACTGTCTCCGGACCGAAAAAATCTCCTGGCAATGTAGACATTATCCTTAGAGTTTGTAAAAGTGACTCCCACTTCGGTCATACCGAGAGGTTTTTTTGAAGAGCTTCCGCTGAATATAAGATCTTCATTATTCTCTCCTCTCAGATTTTTTATTCTTTGTTCACCGAGAACCCAGAGCAATGCATCCACAATATTACTCTTTCCACACCCGTTTGGTCCGACAACTGCAGTAATACCGGGATGGAATTTGATCACGGTTTTTTCAGGGAAGGATTTAAATCCGTGTAACTCTAATTTATTAAGATGTATCTTCATTTTTTATCAGAGGTAAAATATCACATAATCTCTGCTTTGTAAATTCAGCAGATCACCCACCTGTGCTAAGGGATCACCAGGGCGTCAGGCCGGTCATTGATCCCCCGGCCTTCTTCAAAAAAGTCTTATTGGTGGTCTTTTACTGTATCTATAAGCTCCGGCAGGTCCATTCCGATAGCTTTCAAGTGTTCTATCTTCGGGATACCGTCTTTTGTCCAGCCTCTCCTCTTGTATACTGCATCGAGAAGTTTCTCATATCTGTCTTCTCTCCATTCTCTGTGGATCTTCACTTTTTCCTCTGAAGTTTTCCCTTCAGGATCTATGTTGATCAATTCCTTCATCTGAGTATCATATCTTTCCTGTCTTGAATCATATTCTTCGACGGTGAGTGGACCCATGGCTCTGTATGGAGGATGATCATCAATTCTCTTCCCGTGTCCCATTTTCAGGTTAAATACTCTCTGGAAATTATATACCCTCTCTGACTGCCTTATCATTTCTTCCTTGTTCAGACTTTTTCCGGTTACAGCTTCATAAATATCCAGATAGTTCTGGACATGTTCCGGTACTTTTGCCGGCTCATCTGTTTCTGCATTGTTTTCGGGTTCGACATCGTTCCATGGAAGCTTGCATAGTCCCTGGAGTCCAAACCATGTCCTGAACATCGGGAAATAATGGAGTGCCTCGGCTTTGTCTTCGAATGTGGGTATCTGGTTGTTTACCATATCCATAAATATCAACCATGCCTCATCATGCTGAGGTCCTTTGTTAGTCATATAAAAACCTCCCTGCTGTGCAAGAGATTCCTTTGATTGATATTGAGATTGCTCCAGTCCTTTGCCCTCAAATCCGATATCATTGATAAATTGTGGATCAGCTCCAAATTCTTCAACAAAATATTTCTTCATAAATTTGATCCCTTTTCCTGCAGTTACTCCGAATCCTTCTCCGGTTGCCATCTGGTGCAGCATTTCAAGTGCTGCTTCCCAGTTGCCCCACTCGAGATCCAGTCCGCCTGTCCTCTCTTTGTTGAGAACACCGATCTCATAACACTCCATAAGAAAAGCTGTCAAGGTCCCAAATGAAATTGTATCTAGCCCATATGTGTCACAATAAAAATTCATCTCAAGAATAGCATGAGGATCAAATATTGCAGTATTTGCGCCACAGCCTGCAGCAGTCTCATATTCGGGTCCGTCTACAAGTACTTTTTCTCCTTTGTAGGGGCCTGTCTTCGGAATAAAATTATCAACTGCATGAGCACAGGACATTGTACATCCATACCAACAACCATCGGGAACTCCCTGGGTCATCAGCTTTGTCCAGACAGATGAGTCGATCTTGTACGAATCTTCATGATTACCGAATTTAAAGTTCTTTACCGGGAGAAGGTCGTAGTCGTTCATTATCTCCATAAGATGTGCTGTTCCTACTGTCCTCATCTGACATTGTTTGTCGTCAAGGGTTATCATTTCTTTGTGAAATTTTAATCCTTTTTCCTGTATTGTTTTCTGGTCGACCGGATTGTTTGTGTCACCCTTTAGTCCCGAATATTTAACTACAATCGCTTTTAATTTTTTATTTCTAAAAACAGTACCGATACCACCCCGCCCGGCCTGTTTCAACCTCAGTCCTTTTCTTCTCTTATCATAGTAGGAGAAATTAAGACACCCGATCCAAACATGATCAGATCCCCTTCCTGCTGAGACCGTTGAAATGTGCTGTCTCTCTTTCTCATTATCAGCGAACATGTCGGTCATTTGTTCTGCAAGGATGTGGGAATTTGTCTCTTCATCCGGCGCTTCGAATATCTGGATCTTCCCTTCGTTCCCATTTATATAAATTATTATATCGTTCTCTGACTTTCCCTGTATCTCCAATGCATCGAATCCTGAAAACTTGAAATATGGTCCGAAGTGTCCTCCGACATTACTATCGATAGGAATACCTGTTGTAGGAGATATTGATGTGACCAGAGATTTTCCCGCTCCTGCATAATTCGTGATGCCACCGATAGGGCCGATTGCAATATTTATCTCGTTTTCTTCTGAGTCCCACTTTGTGTCTTTATTTACAGCATCCCAGAGTAGTCTCAGCCCGTACCCTTTCCCTCCGATGAACTTCTCTTTCATCTCTTCGGGGACCGGTTTTTCTTTTATTTCGTTCGATGACAGGTTGATATACAATGTTCTGTCTGAATATCCTTTGTCGAGAGGCTTTAGTTCATATTCGAATTCTTTCAACATTTTGTGTTTTGATTTAAGTTTTTCTATATCATATTTCATATTAATCCTCCGTGACTATTTCTAAAGCATCTGCAGGGCATTCACGTGCACATGCGCCGCATGCTATGCATTTGAATGGTACTAATCCTTCCAGATAGGTTCTCATGTTGTCGGTCGGGCAGACCGCAACACAGGCATAACAACCGATACACAGGTTCTTACTCAACATTACCGTTCCAAACTTGTTTATTGTTAACGCAAGGGTGTGGCATTCGGCAACACATGTCTGGCATTGATTACATACACTGAGGCCAAAATTACCATCACCTTCATCATAGACTTCAATACAAGATTTCTCCGGTGTAACCTCTTTGAAATAGAGGTTCGAACAGACATCGACACAAGTCATGCAGCCTATGCATTTTTCGGGATAGGTTTTTAAATACTTCATTTTTTATTTATTCTCCTCATCGTTAATAGATATCTCGATCTTGTTGATCTTATCCGGTAGTTTATCAAGAGATTCGATCAATGATGAGATCACTTTGGTAAATAGTTTTTTGACAAACGGATTCAAAGGGACACCCTTGTCATTGATATTTAATTTAATATTTTTCCCCATAATATACCCCTCATTCAGACAATATTTGTTAAATTTGAAACAGGAATAAACAATGAATTTGTTATATTGTTAAACAGAAAACGTCGGAAGAACATCATTAAAATATCTTATTACATATCCCGTTTTTAGTCAACAAATAATATTCAGGTTTAAATAAAATATCGCCTATGGTTTATAGATGTTTTTCCTGTGCCCTATGGCCATCACAAGTATGATGAAGTTTTGACACTTGTGAAGGTTTTATACCCTTTTTTAACATAATATTTTTGAAAAATTCAAGATATTATAAATGAAGATTATTTCATGTTAAATAGAAATTTTTTTTAATTGTATTGATCACAGCATTACTATATAATACACGATTAAATTCATGGAGGAATTATGGATTTTTTGAACAATCTTAACAATGCACTCGAAAACACTACAATTCTTGAGGATATTTCAAGACGAGATCTGATCTCTCACTCGGTGAAGAATAGAGAGGCTTTTGTAAGTAAAAATGGAGCTCTTTCTGTTTTTACCGGACCAGAGTCAACAGGAAGAAGCCCGAAGGATACTTATATTGTAAAAAGGGAAAAGATTGTTAGTGAAATTGACTGGGATTCTCCAAATAATAACGCTCTCACTCCCGAAGTATTTGAAAGTCTTCTGAACGATGCGTTGGAAATTATAAAAAATAAAGAGAAAATATATATTACAAACAGAGTTGTCGGGGCAGACAGTTCATATGCTCTCCCTGTAAGAACGATCACAGATAATGCAGTAGCAGCTTTGTTCACGGATAATATGTTCAGGGCTGTCCCCGGGGATATTTCAAAAAGTGTTTTCAATAATGGCGGATTTACTCTCATTACACTTCCGGATAATTATGTTGACCATGAGAAATATTTAACCAACTTTCCAAAAGAAGGGAATGTAAGGAGTTCTGATCTGATAGTTGTTATGGATTTTGTAAATAAGATCGGCCTTGTATATGGTTCGGCATATCTTGGAAGTATAAAAAAACTTATCTTTACAGTAATGAACTATATGCTTCCTGCCGTTGGGGTTCTCCCTCTTCATGCATCTGCTAATGAAGGTCTGGACGGTTCTTCAGCCCTGCTTCTGGGACTTTCAGGAACAGGAAAAACAACTTTATCTGCCGATCCGAAAAGAGCCCTACTGGGTGATGATGAGCATGGATGGAATGATACAGGAATAGCAAATTTTGAGAATGGTTGCTATGCAAAACTGATAGATCTTGACCCGGAAAAAGAACCTGAAATATATGATGCGATAATGCATAAAGATGATTATCTTGAACATGGATCAATAGTTGAAAATGCAATGATGTATCCGTCTGGAAATTTTGATTTCTATGACGGCAGGCTGACACAGAATTCCAGAGGTTCTTATCCTCTTAATTTTTTAGCAAATATAAAGGAATCTTCTGTTTCAGGGCATCCTGCATCTATCTTGTTTCTAACAGCAGATGCAAATGGAGTTCTTCCGCCGGTGGCTAAACTGGATGAGAATCAGGCAATGTTATGGTTCCTCATGGGGTACACCAGCAAGTTGGCAGGAACTGAGACCGGAATTGTTGATCCTATATCAACTTTCTCCAGATTCTTCGGTGAACCTTTTATGCCGAGAAATCCGGAAGTTTATGCATCGATGCTTGGTGAAAAGATGAGAAAGTACGGAACCAAGGTTTTTCTGATAAACACAGGTTGGAGTGGTGGCCCTTACGGTATTGGGAAGAGGATGGATATAAATATTACAAGGGCAATAGTTAATGGTGTCCTTGAGTCAAATCTTGAGGATGTCGAGTTCTATGAAGATAAACTTTTCCATTTTCATGTGCCTCAAAGTTGTCTTAAGTTCGGTCCTGAAATATTGCATCCTGAAAAAACATGGGATGATAAGGATGCTTTCAAATTGAGGGCAGAGAAGCTTGCATCAGACTTCAGCAACCATTTTGATAAGGTTTACGGTAACAAAAATATTGATCCTGAGATCGTAAAGAATTGTCCGGGAAAATAGATCTGATCAGGATTTTAGATTGAATTTACTTCTGGAATAGGAGTTGATTGATCTGTCAAAATAGTTTCCTTTCGGAAATTGTTTGAACTTTTCATAACCGAGCCAGGCTATCATTGTTGCATTGTCTGTACAGTATTCGCCTTCAGGTAAGAAAACTTTTCTCCCTTCTTTTTCCAATTCGGCTAATGCCTTCTGCCTGAGTAGAGAATTTCTGCTGACACCTCCCGCAATAATAATACTTTTCGGGTCAAATTCTTTGATCCCTTCTTTTAACTTTAAAATAAGGTAATCTGTCATGCTATTCATGAAAGATGAAATAAGGTCGTTGAAATCTACATCACCTGATTTAATATTATGTTTTTCAAACACTCGCAGCGCTGCGGTTTTATATCCTGAGAATGAAAAATCTCCTGATCCATCTGACATTCTGGGGATGGTAAATTTGAATCGGGAGTTGTCCCCTTCAGGATATAATTTATCAAGGATGGGCCCGCCTGGATACCCAAGATCAAGGAATTTAGCGACCTTGTCCATCACTTCTCCTGCAGCATCATCACGAGTTGTTGTGAAAACTTCAGTTTCAAATTTTGATCTTTGATGAAATATTGATGTGTGCCCTCCTGATACTACAAGTGCTATGAGAGGATAGTTGATCTTCTCTCCGTATGTAATGAATGGGGATTCTATATGTGCCTGAATATGATCAATACCAATAAGAGGTTTCCCTGATGAATAGGAGAGTCCTTTTGCAAAAGAGAGTCCGATAAGCAGTGAGCCGATAAGTCCGGGGCCCTGGGTGACAGCGATAAGATCTATTAATGAAATATCTGTTTCGGATTCGGACAATACTTCTTTGGTTAGTTTGTCAATTGTTTCGTAATGACTTCTGGATGCTATCTCCGGAACTACGCCACCGTATTTTTTATGGAGGGGGATCTGTGATTTCACTTTTTCACAAATGATCCTGTTATTTTCTCCTCTCTCAATGAGGGCAACAGCGGTTTCATCACATGAAGATTCAATTCCCAATATCAGCATTGTCAAATCTTATCAAAATTACTGACTTGTGACAAATATCATTCAATTTGAAATTTGATAAAAAAGTTGCGGCAAGGTATTATTTTTTCACTAAAGAGAAGATTGACAATAGGATGATAATGAAAAAATGCATTATTGCTATTTTGTTTTTGATGTTTGTTAATGGTTTCAATTTCGGAGAACCAGATAATTCCACAAAGATCCAGTTGAGGATCAAGAATGGTGAGGCAACAGATCAGAACTTAAAAGATTTAAAACTTTTTGTTAACAAAAAAGAAATTAATATATCCGGGATAGTAAAAACAGAACGATATATCAATAAAGAGAGACTCCTTGGCAGGAATTTCGTTCTTACATTCATGAATTTTGATAAATTTGATAAAGTTCTGGAAGACGCGATCTCATACTTTGTGACCGAAGTTTTAGAAAAATCCGATTCTCTGATAGTTCATACTAATATAAATATCCATCAAATTAAGGTTACGGAGAACAAGGAGAGAATGATTCTTAATATCAGTAATCGTTTGAAGAGAGATATGAATTATGAGTTTAAGAAATCTTCAAGGATACTTAAAAGTATAAATACTGAAATATCAAAAATGGAAAGATTTTTCGGTTCATACAGCCCTTCTTCAGCAATTCTGGTGGGTGGAGCTCAATACTTTAAATTTTTTGCATCAATAATTCCTGACATACTTTTTTATAAGAATGAATTCATTATTCCTGACAAGAAGAAATTCAAGGAGATTCATGATCTGCTTGGATACAGGGAAGGTGACAGGTATTGGATCTTTATTCAGAATGGGAATGTTTATCCTTTTACCGGAAGGGTGCACAAGACTATAAAGGCAGTGAGATCGTTTCTCTCACGTACCACAACAGGCGATTCAAGCTGGTCAAAATTGGTAGGGAGAAAAATAAGGGAAATGCAGGACTCGATGCTTGTTGCTGGCCCATATCCTGAAAGTTCGATGAGTGAGGGCTTCATTAATACAAACACCTCTTTTTTCACTATTTTATATTCTCCGGATGATTCTTCCTCTGATAAAAAGACGGGCCTGCAGCTTTCGGAGATCCTTAAAAAATTATCTGAGGATACCGGAGGTGCTTTTGTTGAAACGAGTAATATCGAGAGTGGAATAAATGGGGTCAGAGAGCATAAGGATACTTTCTGGGACATTATGTTTGAACTTCCTGATGAGAAGGGGAAATTAAAGCTTCGCATAGAGTCGGGAGTGAGTAAAAAAGAGCTTTTTTACAGAAAAAGATTTAAGGATAAAGAGCTGGAAGAGTTAAAAAAGTATCTTTTAAAAGCTAAGATTTCTATTGAAGATCAGGGATTTCAGGACAATATATTATCTTTCTCAATTAGATATTTTACACTTAGTAAGAGGGGTGGGTTCGGGCTCCTTAAAGTAATAATCCAGCTTTATGATAATGCCGGAAAAGAGGTATACCGTAGGTCAAAGACCTTAAGAGCTGAGCAGAAAAAAATAAATATATCAACCGGAATTCCGGCAGAGTTTTCTTCCGGACACAATATGAGAGTGTCCGTACTTGATATGATATCAAACAGGCTGATAGTTAAAGAAATAAAGATGAACTGACAAGGTTCATTTGATCAATTGATTCACAAAAACTATCTCGACTCCACTTGATCTTATAAACTTGAGTGAATCAGCTATTGCAGAAAATGTAGTGTCAAATGGATGTCCTATTGCAATCCCCTTTCCTGTTTTTTTTGCAATTTCCACCAGTCTTCGGATCTGGAACATAGAATGCTCATATGATCTTGTATGATCAAGGAAAACATCTCTTACTGCCGTTTTGACGCTCATGTCTCTTGCTGTTTCCCATGCAAGTGAATCAAAGTCGGTTTTTGAGTCTATAAAATACATCCCCTCGTTTTTGATCACAGATAGTATTTTTTTCATCATGTTCCTGTCTGAAGTTACAAGAGATCCCTGGTGGTTGTTTATACCATTGGCGTCAGGAACGATCTTTCTGGCCCTTTTTATCAGATCTCCTATTTCGGTTAATGATGATGTCATGGTGATAACTTTTTGATGATCAGAATAGTTATTTACATCTTTCTTGGGCTGCATGGGGAGGTGGATCAGTGATTTGAGGTTATATTTTGAAAGCCACTTTGCCTCCTCCATTGCATGAGGAGAGTCGGGAAGAACAGATGCAGTGATTGGTATACCAAGTTTTTTAAGCTCATAAGCGCCGATATTGTAGGCTCCAATGTCATCAATTATAAAAGCGATCCTGGGGTGTTTTGGATCTGCACCGACCAGATCTTTTGGTTTTTCTATACTGCTCGGGGAAGTATCTTTAATACTGTTTACAAGTAAAAAATGTGTTGTATTTCCGGAAAAATCAGTTTTATACAGATAAGTTGTTTTTTTCTCTCCTCTTCGAACCTCAATAGGAGTGAGAGAGAAATTGTATTTATTAGAAAAAACATTAATATCCTTCAATATTTTTTTAAATTTTGAATTTCTTATATCAAGTTTAAAATGGTATCTGTTCCCCGTGTCCTTAAAATAATCAAAACTGATATCTTCGGCATTCAAGAAGTCGAGAAAATCATAATTAAATTTAAGATGGGGGCTTATTGTTTTCTCTCTCTTCAATAATTCTGTAAAAATGAGTGACTCTTTCCCCTTTTTATAATTTATAAATTCAAGAAGTAGAACAATCAAAAAGGATATAAGTATCAGGGAGACAAAGATTGTGAGTGAATTATTCTTTTTTCTCAACGGGTTTCTATTTTTTTTGCTCATTTAATTCCTTCATAAGGTTTTACTGAATCCATTTATATACCTCAGATGTCGCCAGAATTCAATTCCCTGTATTTTTTTTCAGCCAACTGATCGGATTTTCCGCAATTGTATTTTTTCTTATTTCAAAATAGAGAGAATCTCCAAAAGTTGACCCCGAATCTCCTGCAATTCCGATCTCATCTCCCGCCAGAATATAATTGCCTTTTTTCTTCAGGAACTTACTGCAATGTCCGTAAACTGACAAAAGATCCTTTGAATGCTGAACGATAATGATCTCCCCGTATCCCTTGAAATAATCCATGAATATTATGACACCATCAAAAACAGCCTTTATCTTCATTGATCCTGATGGTTTTATTTCGATTCCGTTGTTAAATATATATGTGTTGAAACGGGTACTCCTTTTTTTGCCGAATCGGGAGATCACTTCCCCCCTGAGGGGCCAATTAAGTTTCCCTTTGATCGTTTTTAAATCAATTTCGGGTAGGTCAAATACATTTACTTTTTCTTTTAAAAGATTTGTCAGCCTTTTTGCCTCTGCATTAAGTTCATCAAGCATGCTTAGATGTTTTTTTCTGTCTGAGTTTATCTGATCTATAAATGTTGTCTTGGCCTTCTTTGCAGAGAGGATCTCGCTCATCTTTTCCCGCTGATTTTTTTTCAGTATTCCGAGTCTCGATTTTTCTTTTTCAAGTTCATCACGGATCGTATTTAATTTTATAAGGTATATTTTTATTTTACCGATCTCATCGATCTTTTTGTTGATCAACGATATGAAGAGGTAGTAGTTTCTGAATAATTGATTAATGTTTTTTATATTACTGAATATCTTGAAATTTCCTGCTTTTCCGATCTTGTTAAGTATCCTGACAGCTTTTTTAATTCCTTTTTTTGACCTGTTGATATCTTTAACAAGTTTCTTCTCTTCAGACCTTTTCTTCCTTATTGTTGAATTAGTTACTGATAAGAGATGAACGATCCTTTTGTTCTCACTATTTGCTTTTTTATAGTTCAGGTCGATCTTATATAGCTCATTCAGTATCGACCCGCTCTCCTTGTTGAGTAAACTTATTTTTTTTGTGATGCTCTTTATCTCCGCATTAAGTTTTTTCAGCTTTGTTTCTCTTGAAGGATAAATTGTCAGGGACAGGACAAGGATCAATAATATAAATTTTTTCATTTTCATTTATATTATAGAGAATATCCCGATAGACGTAAAGGAGCTACTCTTCAGCAGGATCACTTTCTGATCGGGGGTGAAATTTGTTGTAACTTTTCAGGAGGTCTGAATAGTTCAGAGTTGTATATTTTTCAGTTGTGGAAAGGTTTGAGTGTCCCAGGAGTTCCTGGATCACCCTCAGGTCAACCCCTCTCTGCAGGAGGTGGGTTGCAAAGGAGTGGCGGAACAGGTGGGGATAAACATTTTTGCCTGAATCGCTTATTTTTTTAAAAACTTTTTTTACTATTTTCTCAATTCCTCTTTCCGAGATCTTTTCACCTCTGTAATTTAAAAATATATATTCGCTGCTTTGTTTAAATTCCGTGTCTGAGAGAGCAATGTATTTTTTCAATATTTCGCCTGCCTTCCTGTTAAACGGAACTATCCTCTCCTTGTTACCTTTGCCGAGCACTCTTAAAAGTCTTTCATTAAAATTGATATTCTCTCTCTTCAGGTTTGTCAGTTCAGACAATCGGAGCCCTGAAGCATAGAAAAGTTCAATTAAGGCTTTGTTCCTGATCTCGCTCAGTGATTCTCCCGGAAGTTCATCGAGAAATCTTACCATCTCATCCTCGGTAAGAATTTCCGGAAGTTTTTTGTCAGCCTTGGGGATGGATATAAGATCCATCGGATTTTTCTCAGACCTTCCCTGTTGGATCAGATATTGGAAAAAGGATCTGATCGCATAGATCTTTCTTGAAACCGTTGATCTGTTAGTTGTAGTAAGGTAGAGATTTGACAAAAAATCTCTTATCTTATCTCTTGACAGATTTTGATATTCGAAATTGAAAAAGATCATGAACTGATCGATGTCCTGTTTATAGGCTTTTATTGTATTCGGTGAAAATTTTTTTATATCTGACAAATAATCGAGGTAATCGGTCAGATCCCTTCTTTTTTTATCCATTCCTCTAAGTTTTTAATGGCGTTCTCAGCCCTTATCAGTTTTTTTTCTCTCTTGCTTTTGCCCCTGACCTTCATTTCAGGGAGTAGCCCGAAAGAGAATTTTGAAGGTTTGAAATCAGCCCATCCGGCCCCTTTAATATATTTCAGGAGAGCACCGGAAGCAGTACTGTCAGGGGGTTCGGAGAGGGAATTCCCATTGATCTTTTTTCCTGCACTGAGTCCACACAATAATCCGGAGCAGATCGATTCCAGATAGCCTTCAACACCTGATAACTGCCCGGCAAAATATATTCCGGGATCTTTTTGTGATTGATATACTCCCGTTATTATCACCGGAGCATTTATGTATGAGTTCCTGTGCATCCTGCCGAATCTTTCAAATTCCGCATTTTCCAGCCCTGGTAGTTTTCTGAATATCCTCTTCTGCTCCCCCCACTTTAGTCTTGTCTGAAACCCTACCAGCTGAAAAAATTTTTTACTCGCATCATCCTGTCTCAACTGAACAACAGCATAATGGTCATCCCCTTCAGGGTTTGATTTTAGTCCAACTGGTTTCAGAGGCCCGAAAGCGAGTGACTCTTTTCCTCTTGAAGCTATCTCTTCAACAGGGAGACATGCTTCAAAAAATTTTTTATCCTCAAAATCTTTTAACTTGACCTTCTCAGCATTTAACAGGTCATCCACAAGTTCATGATATTGTTCTTCATTCAGTGGTATATTCAGGAAGTCGGCATCGCCTTTATCATATCTTGAGGCCCAGAAGAGTTTTTCAGTATCCAGACTTTCCAGATTAACTATCGGACTCGTGGAGTCATAGAAAAACAAGTTTTTTCTTCCGGTATGGTCAGATATTTTCTCTGACATTTTTTCAGATGTCAGGGGTCCTGTGGCAATTATGACTGGTCCTTCGGATTCCGGAATATGATCTACATCTTTACATATAAGATTTATTGACGGGATCTTTTTTATCTCTTCTGTAAGATGTTCGGCAAGCCTGATCCTGTCAACAGAAAAACTATTCCCGGCAGGGACCCTGAATTTTTGACTGTTTTTAAGAAAAAAAGAATCGAGGTGTTTTAATTCTTCCTGAAGAAGTCCGGCAGATGTTGATAAAGACGATGAGCCGAAAGAATTTGAACAGATCATTTCACCAAGAAACGGGGATTCGTGACCTATGGTCCTGCCTTCGGGTTTAAGGTCATACAGATCAACTTCCGCGCCGGATTTGGAGGCCTGCCATGCAGCCTCTATCCCGGCGAGCCCAGCACCGATAATAGTAATTTTCTTCATTATATGTTCTAGCTGGTAGCCTTGACCTTATGTATATATTTACAATCGGGATATCCGGAACATGCAATAAATGTTCGTCTGGATTTCTTCTGAAATTTTCTGACCAATGGTTTTTCGCACTGAGGACAATTACCCAGATCTTCTTTGACGGATTCAATAAAATCACAATCGGGATATCCGGTACATCCGATAAAATAGCTTTTTGTTTTGGGTGAATATCTTTTGACCAGTGGTTTCCCGCAATTATCCTTCGGGCAGGTCCTGTCAAGGATCTCATCTTTCTTTATAGACGAATCCCCATTCATGATCCTTTCAGTATAGTTACATTTGGGATATTCAGAGCATCCGACAAACCATCCCCTTGTTCTAACTGAATATTTTCTGACAAGTTTGCCCCCGCAATCCGGACAATCTTTTCCAATATACAAAGTCTCTTTTTCCTCTTTCTTCACTTTTTCGAGATCTTTTTCAAGCTTTGAATAGTAATCACTGATACTTTCGACCCAATCAAGATTTCCTTCGGAAACTTTGTCCAGCTTTTCTTCAAGTTCAGCAGTGAAATTGTAGTTCATGAGATCTTTAAAATTATTTTCAAGGTAATCTGCGACCTTATTGCCCAGGAATGAAGGGATGAACTTCTTCTCCTCTCTGTAGACATAATCTCTTTTGCCGAGAGTGTCAATTATTGAAGCGTATGTGGATGGACGCCCGATCCCCTTATCCTCAAGGACCTTTACCAGGGAAGCTTCAGTAAATCTTGCAGGTGGTTTTGTGAAATTTTGTTTGTCATCCAGTTTTTTTAATTTCAGTTTTTCACCTTCATCAAGATCAGGTAGGATGATTATTTTTTCGTTTGGATCTGTAATCTCCATAAATCCTTTGAACTTAATTACCTCTCCTTTAGACATGAAGGTGTAGTCTCCGTTTGTGACCTCGAATTTTGTTTCTCTTATTTCTGCATCTTTCATCTGGGATGCAATGAATCTGTCCCAAATAATCTTATATACCTTTAGTTGACGTTCGCTGAGGAATGATTTTATCTCATCCGGAGGGTTAAGCGGGGTTGTAGGCCTTATCGCCTCATGAGCATCCTGGATCTTTTTCTTTGTTCCGTAAACGTTTTGTTTTTCAGGGAGATACTCTTTGCCGAATGTTTTCTTAATAAAATTACCGGCTGCTTTTGCAGCATCTGCAGATATCCGGAAAGAATCAGTCCTCATATATGTAATGAGACCTGTAGGCTCACCACCTTTTATTTTGACCCCTTCATACAATTCCTGAGCGACTTTCATTGTCATCTTAACCGGGAACCCAAATTTCCGATAAGCTTCCTGTTGAAGGCCCGAGGTTATGAATGGAGGTGAGGGCCTCCTTTTCTTTACCCTTTTCCTGACCTTGGACAGAAGGTAATCGTCTTTTTCAAGATCATTAAGGACATTGTCCTTTTCAGATTCATTCTTAATAACTAATTTCTTTGATTTCAGTTTCTCTAATTTTGATAGAAATTCCGGGGATTTTGATCCTTCGAGTAGAGCGGTTAAGGTCCAGAATTCCTCAGGAATAAATTTGGCAATCTCTTTTTCCCTTTCAACAATAAGTTTTAGTGCGACCGACTGTACTCGTCCGGCCGATAATCTGCCACCGATCTTTCTCTGAAGGACGGGACTGATCTTATATCCGGCGAGTCTGTCTAATAATCTTCTCATCTGCTGGGAGTTCACTTTGTCCATATCAATTGCCATAGGGTTTTCAACAGCTTTGTTTATTGCGCTTCTGGTGATCTCATTAAAATATATCCTGAAGATATTTTTATTGGTCGATTTAAGGATCTCCTTCAGGTGAAATGCAATGGCCTCTCCTTCTCTGTCCGGGTCGGGAGCAAGATAGATCTTGTCACTTTTTCTCGATAATTTTTTCAGTTCGTTAATAATAGCTTTTTTATCTTTCAATTCTTCATAGTAGGGTTTAAAGTTGTTTTCAACATCTATACTGAGGATCTTCGGATTAAGGTCTCTGATGTGCCCCATGGATGAGCTCACTATATAACTTGGATCAAGATATTTGGAAATAGTGTTGGATTTTGCCGGTGATTCAACAATGATCAATATTTTGTTTTTCATATTATCTTTTTAAAACCTCCATCTACTTCGGTTATCAGATTCTTTAAAACCAACCCCATCAGGACCGAAATTGTCTGAGATACCGAACTTTCAGTGCTCTCTACAAAATAGTTTATACTATTTACCCCATTTCCACTCATCAAGTCAAGTATTTTCATTTCAACTGTTGAAAGATTCGGGGTGATCTTTCTTTTTTCCTTCCTTATCTCTATACCATATTCTGTTAATATATCCTGTGCGGATGTGATAAGTTTTGCTCCCTGCTGGATAAGATAGTTTGTCCCGGAGCTGAGAGGTGAGTCAATTTTTCCCGGAATTGAAAATATATCCCGATCTTGTTCAAGGCCTAATCTCGCTGTTATCAAAGACCCACTCTTTATTTCAGCCTCAACTACAAGTATGGCTTGAGACATTCCGGCAATTATTCTGTTCCGGATAGGAAATAAGTGCGGCCTGGGTTCCATTTCAAGCGGAAACTCAGAGACAACACATCCATTTGTAAGAATTTTTCTGATAAGGGATGAATTCCCGGAGGGGTAAATATGTAGGAGCCCGCCGGCGTTGACTCCAATAGTTTTACCACCGCATCCTATAGATTCACGATGTGACATTGAGTCTATTCCGTAAGCCATTCCGGAAACGATCGTGATATTCTCTCTTGATATATCCGGAATGATATTTGAAAGTGTTCTCCTGCCGTATTCAGACCCCTTTCGGGACCCTACTACTGCAAGCATTCTATTCTTCAACACTTCTTTGTCTCCTTTTACATAAATGTAATCCGGAGGGTCATATATCTCCCTTAGCAGGGGAGGGAAATATTCGTCATCACTAAAAATTATTCCTACTTCCCTTTTATTCGCCATCTCTCTTTCTCTTTCAGCGGCACTATTGTATTCATCTCTGAACAATGTAAGATCATTTTTAGTGAAACCAAAATTGATCAGTTTTGATGTTGAGAGTGAGAAAAATCCGAATCTGTCCCCTTTTTTCCGAAGGAATCGGTTCATCGCTTTCGGGTTCTTATGAGATAATACCTGAAAAGATATACTTTGTTGTTTATGTTTAAGATCTTTGCCCATTTTTAAATTAATACTACAATTCAGGAGCTATAATATATTAATAAAAAAACAGGTGTTCAGATGACCCTGTATCTGTGATTACTCCTCTGTCCTAAACAGAAAATTTTATTTAATTATTCTTTTTAAGTTCTTCGAAGGTATAAACTTTACTATTTTTTTTGCAGGGATGATCATTGCTTTTTTGTTGTTTGGGTTAATAACCCTCTTCTTTTCTCTCTGGATGATCTTAAAAGTGCCGAAATTAGAAATAACTACCTTTTTCCCCTTGGCAAGACTTTCAACGATTACCTCTATAAGGAGATCTATAAAGTGGTATGCTTCAAATCTTTTTACATCTAACTTTTTGTAAATTATTTCGGAAACTTCCTTCTTGTTCATGATCACCACCTGGTAATATGATTATCATACTGAAAAAAAAAAGTCAAGTAGCCTGTTTTGATTCTATAGGAATATAGGCTATTTCAGCCCTGCAGGTTTCCCAGACAGCCTATATACCTTGTTTTTTTTCAACGCAAGTTCTTGGAAAATTGCGATGATATATAGGTGTTTTGCAAGTGTTTTGGGCGGATGTACACTATGTTTTAAACTGTTAATTTGAGGGGTAAAATGTCACCCTGAATATTGTCCCTTTCTTGTCAGATTTGATGATATTTATTTCACCATTCATGAAATTTACGATCTTTTTAACTATAGCAAGACCCATTCCTGTCCCTTTTGGTTTGGAAGTAAAGAACGGATACCAGACTTTATCAAGATCTGTATCCTGTATGCCTTTACCGTCGTCCTGTATATCCAATTTAATCAGTTTGTCACCTCTGCTGGTGAAGTCTGCTTTGATAATGGTTGCTCCGGCCTCCTTTGCGTTCAGAACAAGATTGGTAAATACGGACCGGATGAGATTGGGATCACTTTTGATCGATCCGGATGAATCTCCGCTGATCTTTGTATTGATCCCGTTCTCACTGCAAATTGAGGAGATGAGTTCTTCAACATTTATTTCCTCGATTCTGGTTGTGCTGAGGGGCTTGGAAAAGTTCAGAAAGTTCTCCATCATTTCAGTCAGAAATATTATCTCTGAATTGATCTTTCCTGTTTTTTCAGGTTCACCTTTAAAAGTTTTAGAATATCCGAAAATAACTCCTAAAGAATTTCTTATTTCATGAGTAAGAAAGGCAGTCATTTCACCCAGCATCATAAAATTCTTTCTACTGTTCAACAATTCTTCTTTTTTTCTCTCTTCGGTTATATCGCGAATAATAATAAGGTTCCCAACGGGTCTTATCGGGAGAACTTCAACAAGAAAAATTGAATTTCCTGATATTACATTTTCCGATTTGGGAACACCATGAGCTTTTTTTATAAAATTTATTACTTCAGGGAAATTATTAAAAACTTCATCCGGTGTATTATTAATTGCAAATGATGAACTTTTAGAAAAAATATTTTCAGCAAACGGATTGAAAAGCTCGATTCTCCCTTTTTCGTTCAGAAGGATAATTGCAGCACTTATTCTGTTTATCACCTTCCCGCTGATCTCTTCCGATTTTTTAACATTGACCCTCTGCTTATCAACAATACCTTTAAGCTCTATTTCACTGTCTTTGAGTTTTGTGAGATAGTCCTGAAGCAATGGAAGGCCCGTAGGCTCTTCTTCTTTTTTCCCTCTTTTAAAAAGGACTACCAGGTAGATCCCTGTTACCAGGACGAATATTCCGAGGACAATTACAAATGCTGAAATTAGCCCTTTAAGATTTCTTATTGTTCCAGAAAACGGGGTGTCCAGTTTCGTCCTGAATCTTAACACTGTACCTGACTTACTTTTTATATCGAAAATATAGAATCTTTCGTCCTCGATCTTTTCTTCGATCGGTTCTTTCCTGAAAACTCTGGTAATTGCAACAAATTCAAATCCACCATCATTCTTAATAAGCTTAATATCTGATCCATTTTTAAGGATCGAGTATCTGGCTTTTATTAATATATTTTCTTTTGTTATTTTTGATTCTTTGTTAAGGAGTACATCCATAAAAGAGTGGATATTCTCAAAGAAGAAAAGGAGTACTATCTGAATTATCAACAACATGATTATAGTTGTTTTTCTCATTCTAACCTCTTATGCTCCGGATAGTATTCCGGTTACATGTATAATGAAGAGACTACTTTTAAAACTGAATCTCCGAAAAAATATGCAATATATCCTCCTATACTCAGAAAAGTTCCGAACGGAAGTGCATATTTAAAATCTTTTTTCTTAATAATAATTATAACCAGCCCGACGATCAGTCCGGAGAAAGAAGCCAGCAGAATAGTAACGATCAGCTTGTTTGCTCCAAGAAAAATGCCGAGAAGGAACACCATCTTTATATCTCCCTGCCCTAAGCCCTCAATCTTTCTTACCTTTATATAAAAAATGTACATTCCAGTGAACAAGAGAGTGACACCAAATGCTGTGATTAGAGCTTCCAATGTTTTGATCTCAGGATTAAAAAACGAATAAATCAAAAAAATGATGGATCCGCCAATTGTAAGTTCATCCGGAAGGATCATATGCTTCAGGTCGATTAGACAGAGAGCAGTCAGAATAAGCAGGAAAATGATAGTGAAGATCAGGTGGATAAGTCCATTCTCTGCCATCTGGTATGAATACCAGAAAGTAAAAGAAGTGAATATCTCGATCAGTGGGTAGCGGACAGGGATCGGAGTTCTGCAGTCTCTGCATTTCCCACGGAGGATCAGGTAGCTGAGAACCGGAATGTTGTCATAAGCCCTGACGGTCTTCCCGCATTCAGGACAAAATGATCTTGGTTTAACTATACTTTGTTCCAATGGCAGACGATGAATAACAACATTAAGAAAACTTCCAAAGATCAGCCCGAATATTACTATTATTACTTCTTCCACATGTACCCCTCTCTTGGATCGATTGTACCCTTTTTTTGATCATAATTGTAGTAATGTCCTTTGAAATCTTTAGGGACCTCTTCAAGTAATCTGTAAGTAACCAGTTCATTTATATTGTCAGGATAGAAACCGTACCTTTTAAAAAACAGGTCAATTGCAGACTTCACCTTTCTTTTGTCAATTTCAAACTTGATCTGGTATAGATGGAGGTTTGCAGAATGTTTTTCCATTTCAGTTGACGCACTCTTCAGGACGCTTTGGTATAAGGCAAGTGATTCTTCAAGTTTTCCCTGCATGTAAATAGAGTGGTAAAGCAGTCTGGAGATGAAATCAGGTGCTCCTTTTTTTTTTGAGGCCTTTTTATAGAATTTTTCTGCAAGTTTATAGTTTTTCAGGTATTTGGAAGTGTAATAGCCTGATTCGAAATCAAAGATCCATTCATCTTCCATATTTTTTGATCCTTTCTGTAGTAGTCTTACTGCCATTTCAATATTGTTCATCTCTATTGCCATTATTGTTGAGCCCATCAGGTAAGGGTCCTTATACCTGGGGGATATATCTGTTATCAGGTTGTAAATATCTTCGATAAATTGTTTTGAATTCAGGATGTTATAGTTAGAGAAAAATTGAATTGACCATATATAGATGAAATCAGCCACAAGCTCACTATTGCCGAAAGAAAGGATCCTCATGGTTTTTCCGGACGGGAGAGCAAGAAATGTGTTTCTCTTTTTAAAGTAATCAGTATTTAGATCATAGGTGTATTGTGAAAAACCGATCAGCAGAAAAAAGATCAGTGAAAATAGAAGATATGTATTTTTTTTCATTAAAATTCGCGACGTTTAAAGATATGAATAGAGATTAGAAGAATGGCCGAAATATAGAAAATTCCATATGCTAGAGAACTGAGAATGATCTTTATACTGATCGGATCATTCATCACAAGTGCACCTTTAATGTTGAACTTCTCCAGATTTGGAAAGAGGTAATAGATAAAGTATGCAAAGAATTTTTCAATCGGATTTATCAATTTGTATTTAAATTCATTAAATGTCCAAATAACATGCCCGATCAGGTATAGGACGATCGTGAAAATGGAGGAAAGTATTGGTGTGGAAAATGATGAAAAAAGTATCGATATTGATATAATTATTAGAAGTTCAGTAAACAGGAAAATGAAATAGAGCAGAATGAAGGGGTCGAAAGTTCCTGAAAGCAATAGGATGAATATACTGAAAACAGAGATCATTATTGTCAGAGCAACAAACATTGTCAAAGCTAATCCCAAAAATTTCCCCAGAATAAAATCCCGCCGTTCTACCGGTTTACTCAATATGAAGTAGACAGTTTTTTTTTCTATTTCCTTGTAGACAAGATTTATTCCGGTAAAAATTGCTATAAGGACAGAGAATAAATTTATAGAGGCGAATCCGACGTCTTTTAATATCTTAAGAGTGTCTCCGATCGTGAGCATGCTGATCAATTTTGATGAGAACGAAAAAAATACACCGAAGAATATAAGTAGATAGAAGATCTTATTCCTTACGGCCTCTTTAAAAGTATTTAGTGCTATAGCCCTGATCTTCATTTCTTTATTTCCTTCAGAAACAGATCCTCAAGAGAATAGTCCACCGGATGTTTGATTGTTTTTTTTACCAGATCTTTCAATTTGCCCTCTTTCGTTATTTTTCCGTTCATCAGGATGCCTATATCATCTACAATGAGTTCCATATCCTGAAGAATATGCGAGGAGAAGAAAATGGTTTTCCCTTCAGCTTTAAGTGAGAGTATTATGTCTCTCAATTCTTTTCTTCCTATCGGATCAAGTCCGGAAAAGGGCTCGTCCAATATAATGAGATCCGGATCGTTGATCAGGGCCTGAGCGAGTCCGACACGCTGAAGCATCCCTTTGGAAAATTTTTTCAGGAGGAGATCTTCTTTCCCATCCAGCCCCACAAGGCTGATGATCTTAGCAGTCCTCTCTTTAATTTTCTCATTGCTGAGAGATGAGAGTTTTCCACTCAGAGCAAGAGTTTCCTTTGCGTTCAGGTAGTCATAGTAGTAGGGAGATTCGGGGAGAAATCCTATCGAAGCCCGATCGGATGCTTTTCCGGTCTCTTTCCCAAAAAGTCTGATCGTTCCATGATCAGGCCTGGTCAGCCCCAGAATACACTTTATAGTGGTTGTTTTCCCTGCACCGTTTAAACCGAGGAAGCCATAAATGCTCCCCTTGTTTACATTAATATCAACATTTTTCAGAATCGATGTTTTTTTGTAGAGAAAATTCGATCTGAAAGATTTTGAAAGAGCTTTGATCTCTAAAGCATTCATAGTGAAATAATCCTCCGAAGAGGATTATATCACTTCAAAAAAATGTTTTAACTATCTTTTCTTATTTTAGCCTGAGCAAGTGCGAGCCTTGCTATAGGAACTCTGAATGGGGAACAGGAAACATAGTTCATACCTGCATTGAAGCAGAATTCAACAGAACTTGGTTCTCCTCCATGCTCTCCGCATATTCCTATTTTCAGTTCCGGTTTCACAGATCTTCCTTTCTCTATACCAGTTTTTATTAATTGTCCGACACCTTCCTGATCCAATACCTGGAAAGGATCTTTGGGAAGTATCCCTTTTTCAACATATTCAGGAAGAAAAACACCTGCATCATCCCTTGAATATCCGAATGCCATCTGAGTAAGATCGTTGGTTCCGAAGGAGAAGAAATCCGCTTCTTCGGCAATTTTGTCTGCGATCAGACATGCTCTCGGTATTTCTATCATAGTACCGATTTTAAATTCAACACTTTCTCCGCTTTCAGCAAAGATTTCTTCAGCTTTTTTGAGGATCACTTTTTTAAGAAAAGTGAATTCCTTTTCTGTGCCTGTTAAAGGGATCATTATTTCCGGCAGGACTGTTATTCCATCCTTCTTTACGTTCAGAGCAGATCTCAAGATTGCTTCTGCCTGCATTTCTGCTATCTCAGGATATGTAATTGCCAGCCTGCAGCCTCTATGCCCGAGCATCGGGTTAAACTCATGGAGCGACTCGGTTTTTTCCTTTAATTTCTTGTAATCGACGTTGATTTTATCAGCAAGTTCTTTAAGGTCGCTATCTGATTGAGGAAGAAATTCATGAAGAGGTGGATCCAGCAATCTTATTGTTACAGGGAATCCGTTCATTACTTTGAAAATTTCTGTAAAATCCTCCATCTGCATAGGGAGAATCTTTTTCAGGGCTTTTATCCTCCCTTCTTCATCATCGGCAAGGATCATTTCCCTTACAGAGTTGATCCTTTCACCTTCGAAGAACATATGCTCAGTTCTTGTGAGTCCGATCCCTTCTGCTCCGAACTTTATAGCGATCTCACTATCTTTTGGTGTGTCTGCGTTGGTCCTTACGTTAATCGATCTTTCTTCATCAACCCAACCCATGAATCCTTCAAAATCTCCAGATATTTCCTGGGTTGTCAATTTCAATTCACCCTCTATAATCTCTCCGGTAGTACCGTTAAGGGTGATCATGTCGAATTCACTGAATAATTTCCCGGATATTTCACATTTTTTATCACCTTTTATGACAAGATCACCACATCCTGCAACACAACATTTTCCCATCCCTCTTGCTACAACGGCTGCATGAGATGTCATTCCGCCTGTTGCTGTGAGTATCCCCTCTGCGGCATCCATACCGCCGATATCTTCCGGTGAGGTCTCTTTTCTGACAAGAATTACTTTTTCGCCTTTTTTCGACATCTCTTCGGCTTTATCGGCTGAAAAAACTATCTTTCCGATTGCAGCTCCCGGAGATGCGGGCAAGCCTTTTGCTATTGAAGTGTATTGTTCCTTGGGGTCAATACTTGGGTGAAGGAGTTGATCCAGTTGATCGGGACTCACTCTCATAACAGCTTCCTTCTTTGTCAAATGACCCTCATTGACCATATCTACGGCAATTTTTATTGCAGCAACGCCTGTTCTCTTTCCATTTCTTGTCTGGAGAAGGTAAAGTTCTCCTTTCTGGATTGTAAATTCCATATCCTGCATATCTTTGTAGTGGTCTTCCAGAATATCTTTGAATTCTATCAACTGTTTGTAGATTCCCGGGTTCTCTTTCTCCAACTCGGATACCGGGAAAGGGGTTCTGATTCCTGCTACAACATCTTCACCCTGAGCGTTCATGAGGTATTCACCATAATATTCGTTCTCACCGGTTGAAGGATTTCTTGAGAATGCCACCCCTGTTCCTGAAGTTTCACCAAGATTTCCATACACCATTGACTGGATATTTACTGCAGTCCCGATAAGTCCTACGATATCGTTGAGTTCTCTGTATTTGTTTGCTCTTGGATTATTCCATGAACTGAAAACAGCATTTATTGACCCCCATAATTGTTCTATAGGATCCTGTGGGAAATCTTTTCCTGTCTCTTGTTTTACCAGATCTTTATATTTTATAACGATCTGCTCCAGATCCTCTGTTTTCAGCTCCAGGTCTGAACTTATACTCCTCGATTCTTTCTTTTTTTCGAGGATCATTTCAAACTTACCATGATCAATACCGATCACAACGTTGCCGAACATCTGTATGAATCGCCTGTATGAATCAAAGGCGAACCTTCTATTGTCTGAAAGTTGAGCCAGCCCTTCAACAGATCTGTCATTCAGGCCCAGGTTCAGCACTGTATCCATCATTCCGGGCATTGAAGCAGCAGCACCTGATCTTACAGAAACCAGAAGAGGATCTTTGTCGTCACCAAGCTTCTTCCCCATAAGTTTTTCCAGTTTTTCCAGATTCACAAGAATTTCTTCTTTGATCTTATCGGGATATGACTTGTTATTTTTGTAAAATATATCACATACTTCTGTAGTGATCGTGAAACCCGGAGGAATAGGGAGTCCGAGATTTGACATTTCTGCCAGGTTTGCTCCTTTCCCACCCAAGATATTTTTCAGTTCTTTTTTACCATCTGTGCTATCTTTTGAAAAAAAATATACATACTCAGTTGCCATTATTTCTCCTTGTTCATGGCTTTCGCCAGAATATTAATTATTGTTAGAATTTTTGTTCCGTCCGGAACGAAACTCACATTGCCTTTGTTAAAAACATCCAGAAGGTGGACGGGAATACTTCCGGAATAAAACATGACTATTTCTGAACCGGTAAAAATTTCGGGAAGGGATAGCAGAAGTTCACTGTTTTTCATTGAATCGGCGATCTTAGAATTTATAAAAATTATCTCATTGTAACTTTCGGAACTTTGCCCTGCCGTGAGGGTTCCAATCTCTTTTCCCCTGATAAATAAATTTTTATACTCCCCTTTTAGTGAATTCAGGATCTCTACCTCATCTCTGTTAAAACCGATCAGGATGGCATTAACATCCTCCAGAATGCGATCATCTTCTTTCTGTTCACTTTTTTCCCGGGGGATGGGGAATGTGAATGTAAATTCTGTAAAAACTCCTTGTTCCGATTTGACCGAATATTTCCCTTTATGATCAGAAATAACGCTTTCAGTTATTAGAAGTCCGATCCCGCATTGCCCGGGAAACCTGGAAAAGAATGGAGTCCAGATCTTGTTCAGATCGGATTCTCCAATACCTCCTCCATTGTCCCTTATTTTCATGTATACATTTTCATCTGCCTGTCCCGTAATGATCTCAAGCTCTCCATTTTCATCCCCTTTCAATTCAATGGCGTTAATTGCATTCTGGACCGAACTTTTAAGCAGAAGTGATATCTGTCTTTTATTCAGGTTTATGAGTGGAAGAGAGCTGTCAAGCTTCATCACTATCCTGATATTATTTCCTCTTAATTTCTCAAACAGGCTTTTTTCTGAAATTATCAGATCATTAATGTTGTGAAGCCTCATAACAGGTTTGTTGATCTCAAGGGAGCTCTTCAGAATTTCAAAATGTTCTGTCAGTTCGAGTGCGTTCCTCTCGATCTTGTCTATTTTTTCCTTAAGAATATCGTCAGGATTTTTCATTTGAAGAATTTGTGAGTAACCGAGGATCGGAGTTAGTTTGTTCTTTAACTTGTGAAGTATCATGGGAAGGATGTCGGGATATGGACCGGTATTCGAATTGTCAATGTTCAAATTGTCATTCCGGTCAGAATTGCTTAAGAATTTCCTGATCTCTCCCAATAATATTTCTTGTTTCAATTTATTGATTCCCTTCCCTTTTGATACGACCCTGATTATAGTTTAAATTCGAAGTATTGGCAAGAAAATTTCACGAATAAGCACGAAAAACATTGTATTGAACAGGACGTTTTTGTCTGTCAGCAGGAATTAATTTGGATTCCAATTAAATTGACTTTTTTTTGTCTTGTACATATTATTAAAATATCAAAATACCAATTTTGTTTATTTTATAAAAGGAGAAAAAATGAGCATTTCACCAGAGTCTGACGAAATCAAATATGCAAAAGGTCTTGAGGGGGTAATTGCTGCCATAAGCGGGATCTCCTTTATCGATGGTGATCAGGGAATTCTTGTTTACAGGGGGTTCTCAATTGAGACACTTGCAAAGCATTCAAATTATGAAGAGATAGTTTACCTGCTTCTTCACGGGGAGCTTCCGACCCGTCCTGAGTTAGAGGAACTTACTAATAAATTAAAGGAATACAGGACTTGTGAAGCGTTAATGCCTTCCATTAGATCTTTTCCAAAAGATGCACATCCCATGGATGTGGTAAGGTCAGCTGTTTCACTTATGGGAATATATTGTCCTGATAAATTTGATTTCTCAAAAGAGATAAAAATGCAGAAGGTTTTAAGAGTAGTTGCAAAACTGCCTTCAATTGTTGCATCTTATGACAGGATAAGGAAAGGGCTGGAGCCTATAGAGCCGGATAATTCTCTTAATCATGCAGAGAATTTTCTATACATGTTGAACGGCGAAAAACCTGACGAATTGAGTGCAAAGATTATGGATATAATGTTCATCCTGCATGCAGATCACGGGATGAATGCTTCAACCTTTTCTGCAATGGTCACAATCTCTACCCTGTCTGATGTCTACTCTTCTCTCACTGCGGGAATTGGGACATTGAAAGGCCCTCTGCACGGTGGAGCGAATGAAAGGGTTCTTAAAATGTTGAGAGAGATTAAATCTGTTGATAATGTTAAACCATGGTTAGATGAAGCCCTTGAAGAGAGGAGAAAGATCATGGGGTTCGGCCACCGGGTATACAGAGCATATGACCCGAGAGCAAAGATCCTCAAAAAATATGCAAAGCAACTTGGTGAACAAAAACAAGGTGACCTTTTATTTGAGATCGGGGAAAAAGTTGAGGAATATATGCTGGAGAAGGTTGGGGCCAAGGGAATACAGCCCAATGTGGATTTTTATTCCGGAATAGTACTCAATCATCTGGGTATAGCCACAGATGTATTTACACCCATTTTTGCAATATCCAGATCGGCCGGTTGGGGTTCACATATACTGGAATATCTTGAATCGAACAGGCTCTTCCGGCCTCGCGCGATCTATAACGGGCCCTATCATCAGGAATATATAGAAATTGAAAACAGAGAAGGAGAATGAATTGGGAGAAAAAATAACTTACGAAAACAGGAAGCTTGTAATACCTGACAATCCGATAATTAACTTTATTGAGGGTGACGGGATCGGCGTTGATATAACACCTCCAATGAAAAAGGTTATAGATGCAGCTGTACAAAAAGCGTATGATGGAAAAAGAAAGATAGAGTGGAGAGAGATCTATGCCGGGGAGAAGGCGTTTGAGAAGATGGGGTCTTATCTTCCGGATGAAACACCTGAACAGATCGAAGAGTACAGAATCGCTATTAAGGGTCCCCTTACCACTCCTGTCGGGGGTGGTTTCAGAAGCCTTAATGTTTCATTAAGGCAGATACTTGATCTTTATGCGTGTATCAGGCCTGTCAACTATATCAAAGGTGTCCCTTCTCCGATGAAAAACCCGGAGAAACTGGATATTGTACTTTTCAGGGAGAATACAGAGGATGTCTATGCAGGGATAGAGTTCGAAGCGGGATCAGATGAATCAAATAAGATAATTGAATTGTTGAAAGAGTTCGGAAAGAATCCCAGAGAGAATTCAGCGATCGGGATAAAACCTATCTCAGAGATCGGGACGAAAAGGCTGGTCAGGATGGCAATTCAATATGCGATCGATAATAACAGAAAGGTAGTAACTCTTGTCCATAAAGGAAATATCATGAAGTTCACAGAGGGTTATTTCAAAATTTGGGGATATGAACTTGCAAAAGAGGAGTTCAGGGATAAAATTGTTACAGAAGAGGAAACATGGGATGGAGCCTCAACGGAGGGGAAAATATTGATAAATGACCGGATTGCAGACTCGATGTTTCAGCAGATCCTGCTAAGGCCGGATGAATATGATGTCCTTGCTACACCTAACCTGAATGGCGATTATTTATCAGATGCAGGTGCTGCACAGGTTGGCGGCCTCGGGATGGCTCCCGGTTCAAATGTGAGGGATGATGTTGCATTATTCGAGGCTACTCATGGAACAGCACCAAAATATGCAGGTCAGGATAAAGTAAACCCGAGCTCTCTCCTCCTTTCCGGTGTAATGATGCTTGATTACATGAAATGGAGTGAAGCAGCAGATCTGATCAGGGTAGCACTTGAGAAGACTATCCTTCAGAAGAAGGTTACTTATGACCTTGCAAGACAGCTTGACAACGTAGCACCGGTAAAAGCGTCTGAATTCGGAGATGCAATAATAGCAAATCTTTAAAACAAAGGAGTTATTATGAAACAAAGAATTTATGTGAAAACACAAGAGTTAGAGGATTTTACGATCGACATACTCAGGAATAGCGGTCTGAATGAGACAGACTCCAGGATAACGGCTTCCGTTCTTTTGTCAGCAGACAGAAGGGGCATTGAGTCTCATGGAGTTGCAAGGCTTAAGAGGTATGTAGATGGAATAAAGAGCGGTATAAT
Source organism: Candidatus Aminicenantes bacterium UBA647 (assembly GCA_002299555.1). Classification (GTDB taxonomy): domain Bacteria; phylum Acidobacteriota; class Aminicenantia; order UBA2199; family UBA2199; genus UBA647. Next base: position 2,341 of record DBOL01000033.1, on the reverse strand, counting down.
AAGATTAACTCCAGATGTGAAAACAATAAAAGAGACACCTGTTTCACTCGTTATAGATGGTGATGGCGGTATGGGTCAGCCTATTGCCTATAATGCAATGAAAAAATGTATCAAAAAGGCAGAATCAAGTATGATGTGTTTTGCATCGATCAGAAATTCAAATCATTACGGGATCGCCGGTTATTATTCATTAATGGCACTCGAATCGGACATGATCGGTGTGTCTTTAACAAATTCCGCACCACTCGTGGTCCCCACTTTTGCTAAAGATGCTGTAGTTGGAACTAATCCGATCTCAATTGGAATCCCGGCTGAAAAACAAAAACCTTTTTTACTTGATATGGCAACATCAACTGTCCCCAGAGGGAAACTTGAGGTTTTCTCCAGAAAAGAGGAGCCGATGCCGGATTCTTGGGCAACTGATGAAAAAGGTATTCCGACTGAAGATTCTTTGAAGGTTCTGGATAACCTATTGAACAGAAAAGGAGGGGGGTTGCTTCCTCTCGGAGGTGGCGGTGAAATGACCGGTGGGCATAAAGGATACGGACTCGGAGCAATAGTTGATATATTTTCCGGGGTCCTTTCATCCGGAGCTTTCGGTAAAGATGTGTATGGTAAAAAAGGACAACCACCAGAAGTAGCACATTTCGTTGGAGTGATAAACCCGGAAGCATTCATGGGAACAGACGAGATAAAGAAAAATATGGATGCATACATAGAAATGCTCAAGGGTGCTAAAAAGGCTGAGGGTCAGGAGAGGATCTACGTTGCCGGTGAGAAAGAATATATTGCAGATGAGAATAATAGCGAAAAATTGAGTATCCAGAGTAAAGTATTTGATATACTGAATGGTCTTGGGGAAGAATTTAATCTTAAACTGGAAGGTGAATAGCATGACCAAATGCAAGAGTTGCAGCTATGAGATGAATCCTGATTACAAATTTTGCCCAAATTGCGGGTGTCCGGATGAAGACAGGACAAGTTCTCATTATTGGGAAAAACAGTCGATGAGGAGCAGAAGAAATGGGAAGACTCGCGATGCCATCGAAGCAAATAAAAAGTATATTGAAATAGACAATAAGGATCCCCATGCTTTTAAAAATCTGGGAGACCTGTATTATTATACCGGGCAGATCGAACTGTCAATTGAAAACTATCTGAAATCACTTGAACTGAAAGATGATTTTGCAGATACCTATTATTATCTTGGAATTAGTTATTACAGATGTGGAAAGATCAGCAAGGCTGTAGAGAGTCTTGAAAAATGCCTTGAGCTTAATCCTGATTTTATTATTGGCTATTATTGGCTGGGCATTACGTATTATCATAAAGGGGACAGGCAAAAAGCGATAGACTCCTTCGAGAAACTTATTGAGCTTAACCCTGAGTCGATAATTGCAAATTATCATCTTGGTGTGAATTTCAGTTCTGTTGGTGAGTACGAGAAAGCAATCCCGTATTTTGAGAGGGTAATCTCAGCCAGCCCGGATGATGAGGCTGTCCTATATCACCTGGGGATCTCATACTTCAGGACAGGGAAATTCCCTAAAGCTGTAGAAATGTTCCGCAAATCGGTAAAACTGAATCCGGAAGATAACAGATCCAAAAAAATGCTTGAATTTATGCTGAATGTCTCTGAGGTTTGAACATTATTGAATGACCAGCCTTTCAACCAAGGGACTAACAAAGGTCTATAATGGAATTCCGGTTGTTGATGATCTGAACCTGGATATCAAGTCAGGTCAGATAATCGGGCTTCTGGGAAGGAATGGAGCCGGAAAAACTACAACATTCCTGATGCTGTCCGGGATAGTTAAGCCTGATTCCGGAGAAATTTTTTTTAATGAACAGAAAATAAATGATGTTCCTTCCTATAGTAGAGCAGAGTTGGGATTGGTATATCTCCCTCAACAGAATTCTGTATTTCTTAAAACCACTGTTTTCAAGAACCTTTTTCAAATACTGGAAATGAAGGTGGGAGCGAAAGCTGCCAGAGAAAAAGCATTTGAACTACTTGAGGATTTCGGTCTTATGTATGTGCAGAACTCATATGCTTTTCAGTTGTCCGGTGGAGAGAAGAGGCGTCTTGAGATCGCCAGGGCAATGATAATGGAGCCTAAATTCCTTTTTTTGGACGAACCGTTTACAGGGATAGATCCGATTACCATACTAGAGATTCAGAAAATAGTTCTGAAATTGAAAAATCGGGGGATCGGGGTCATTATTACTGATCATAATGTTATGGATACATTTGATATTACTGATCAGGTCTATATTATTCATAAAGGGATGATCCTTAACTATGGTTCCCCGGCGGAGATCGTGAAAGAGGAAAAAACAA
>DBOL01000115.1:32542-62142 GCA_002299555.1 Candidatus Aminicenantes bacterium UBA647 | reverse complement strand
AACCTGTAGTATCTGTTTGTGCGGTCAGAACAGGATGCGGAAAGAGTCAGACAACAAGAAAAGTAAGCAATATCCTTATGGAGCTTGGTTTTAAGGTTGCTGCGATTCGCCATCCGATGCCCTATGGTGACCTGGTAAAGCAGAAAGTACAGAAATTTGAAACTATTGAAGACCTGAAAAGGCATGAATGTACTATTGAAGAGATGGAAGAATATGAGCCTCATATCAGAAATGGAGTTGTTGTGTTTGCAGGCGTTGATTATGAAGCGATTGTCAGAGAAGCTGAAAAAATAGCAGACGTAATTCTCTGGGATGGCGGAAATAATGACCTTCCGTTCTACAAGGCAGATCTGGAAATAGTAGTTGTCGATCCACACAGAGCCGGACATGAACTTACATATTATCCTGGCGGCGCCAACTTTAAAAGAGCAGATGTTATTGTAATAAATAAAATTGATACTGCAGATCTGGAGGATATAATTGAAGTAAGAGACAACATCAGAGACCATAATCCGGATGCAATCGTAGTTGATGGCGCTTCCCCGATTTTTGTAGATGGGGGGAATAAGATAAGGGGAAAGAAAGTGCTCGTTATCGAAGATGGTCCAACCCTTACACATGGAGAGATGAAGTATGGAGCCGGTATTATGGCTGCACATAAATACGGAGCAGCGGAACTTGTTGATCCGAGACCATATGCTGTTGGTACTATTGCTGACACTTTTGAGAAGTATCCTGAGATCGGAATCCTTTTACCTGCAATGGGTTATGGTGATCAGCAGATAAAGGATCTCGAGGCTACAATTAACAAGATAGAAGCTGATCTGGTAATCGTTGCAACTCCGATCGATCTTAGCAGAATCGTTAATTTTAAAAAGCCGACTGTAAGGGTTTCTTATGATCTCGAAGAGATAGGAACTCCGACTTTAACTGATATTCTCTCAAATCATCCTAAACTCAAGAGGTAATTTAGAGGATAAGGTTTTAATGTTATTAACGGGGGACAGATCATGAATAAACTTGCACTTATTGCTTTTGGTGGAAACGCCATGCTTTCGTCTGGTGAAAAGGGGACTGCACGGGAACAATACAGGAATGCCAAAAAGGCTGCAGGCCTTATGGTTGACATAGTTAAAAAAGGCTATGAGCTTATAATTGTTCACGGAAACGGCCCTCAGGTCGGGAACATATTGCTTCAAATGGAAGGATCTGCAAATATTGTTCCCCCGTTCCCGCTTGATGTTTGTGATGCCATGACTGAAGGCAGTATGGGATACATGCTTGAGAAGGCAATTCTGAATGAATTGAGAAAGCAATCAATTGACAAAGAGGTTGTAACCTTATTGACTCAGGTGATAGTAGACAGGGACGATAAAGCTTTTTCAAATCCGACAAAACCTATCGGCCCTTTCTACAACAAATTCAGAGCAGGTCAACTTGTTAAAGAGAATCATTGGACAATGATAGAAGATGCCGGAAGAGGATTCCGGAGGGTTGTTCCATCACCCAGGCCGATCGATATAGTTCCTAAAAGAGCTATCAGAGCAATGGTTGAGAAGGGGATAATTGTTGTGGCAGCCGGCGGTGGCGGGATACCTGTTTTCCTTAATTCTTCAGGATATGTTGAGGGTGTCGAAGCTGTAATTGACAAAGATTTCGCCTCTTCGTTGATCTCCAAGGAAGCGGCAGTGGATCTGTTCATTATCCTGACCGGAGTAGACAGAGTGGTGGAAAATTTTGGTAAACCCAATGCCGTTCCTTTAAAGGTTATTGATATAAAAAGAGCAGAACAAATGCTGGAAGAAGGGCAATTCCCCCCAGGTTCGATGGGGCCGAAAATTCTTGCCTCTATCGATTATATAAAAAATGGAGGGAGCGAGGTTCTTATAACCTCAGCTGAAAAGCTGAGGTCGGCACTGATCGGAAGATCAGGGACCAGAATAGTTAAGAACCTTGAAGGAGAGTAATGTGGAAGTCAATCTGAATATTGAAAGTAAGGATATTAAATTCCTGAAAGACTTTCTGAAGGGAGTAAAATCTCCCGTTGAAATAGATGAGTTAACGAATCAGCTTGCATTGTTTAAAACTGAAAGCAAGATGAGTGACAAGGTAAAGATCTATGATCCGAAGTGTGATTACAAAGTTAACGATCTGATATACAAAGAGTATCATGGGAAGATCCCGACAGGGGCCAAGAAACATATCGAGTTGGAAAGAGGTGTTGTCCTACGGGTTGTTGAGGTCAGATCGAGGTTCAAAGAAGAAATTAAACTTAGCTATGAAGGGACATCTGATTATAAGAAATATCTGGATTATCTTACACGACAAAAGATCGAACTCCTGCTTCCTCATAAGACTGATAAGCCTTGTGAAAAACCGGAGTACCTTGAGCCAAAGCTTGACCCCAGAAAGTTTTATGATCCTCTGCTTTCAAAAGATTATAATAATCTGAAGAAAAAATTGATTGCACTGCTTAACAAGAATGCTGACATAGCCTTTGCTGGCGGTAAGACTATCCTTGTAAGTAATATGATGCCTATAGATGTTGAGGTTTTTGAGAAAATAAGAGAATTTCTTACTGATAATGGAATATCAGAATCGACTGAATTTTTTGTTGAAAATTTTGTAAAGATCAAACCTGACAATGATGATTTCGGAGCTTATTGTTTTGCACTAAGCTTTAAAATGAGAAATGAATACAAAATAGATTTTCAGCAGGTTAATTATGAAGGTTGGGGAAAATGGAACTTGATCTCTGTTATATACTATCTTCTCAAAGACTCAATTATAAGTGATGAGAATCCTTTCCTTAAAACGATATCAGTCGAGAGCAAAAAAGGTTCCGGAACATCAAGAAAGAAATTCGAGGAAAAATTGTTTGATGATGATGTTTCCAAATATTTTTTATCTCAGAGGGAAATAGTTGCGGGAGTGATAAGGCTTAAGCAGGGTATATATGATCTCGGTGAGTCAATAGAAGTTGAACTTGTTGATGAAAGTACAAAGAAAACCTATATCGGCTATTACTATAGTGAATCAAATCTGTTAATGGGACTGAAGGAGATCTTTGAGAATTATAAAGTTCTGCAAGGATCAATTATTACATTGTCGCAGATCGAAGATACTGTTTTCTTTTTTAATATCAGAACGACAAAGAAAGGAACAGTTTCAGAAAAAATTGAATATGATGAAAATAAAAAATCATTCATTGTCAGTGATGACAAGATTGCTTCTAAGGTTTTTATAAATAAATCTATTTATCTGGAACAAAAAGATCTTATTGAACTCGAGAACCGTATTGAATTATTCAGGGCGAGCAACTCTTTTAATGAACTGCTCAACAAGGTTTTTCTTGAATTTGGTGTTCGAGAGAGGAATTTTGAGATCCATGTCTTAAAGTTGTATCATATTCTGGATCTGATTGCTCCAGTGACACTAAGGACGGTCCTGGATGCGATCTTCGAAAATCCGGCCTATATTCCATCTGAAAAAGTACATGGTGTATTCTATCTTGATCCAAGCTCAATAAGTGATCTTGTACAGGGCGAAATAGAGAAGAAAACTATCCATGAGGATCTGGTAAAATCTGATCAGAACTCAGAAATACAAATTCAATTAAATGAAGAAAAAAAAGTTGATGACGAGATCAGGGCGATCAGGGAAGAGAGACGCAGGAAAAGAGAAGAGGAAATGCGGAAGGTGGATCAAATAGAGAAAGATCGCCTCGATAAGATCCGAAAGGAAAAGGAAGCGGAACGGAAGAAATATAGCACTTCGACCACTAGAAAGAATATTCCTGCTTCTCCCATCGCGTCGGATCTGGAAGATAGTAGTGAATCTACAAAGGTAGATAGAGTTAAAAAGGAAGCTGCTCATAAAAAGAAAGCTGAAAAGGGTACATTCAAACCTGAAAAAGAAAAATCAACTCAGAAGAAAGTGCAGAAAGGTGGTTCGGATGATCAGATGGATTTGGAAGAGATTCAGAGTGAGATCGAACTCCTTAAGCTTAAAGATCAGGTTGAAAAGGATAAAGACAAAAAATTAAATAAAGAGAAAAAAGTCGCTTTTAAGGATACGAGTGGTTTCGGTGGGATTTTCGCCTCAAAACTTGAAGAGATCGCAAAGTCAGACAAAAAAGACAAAAAAGACAAAAAAGGGAAAAAAGAGAAAAAATGAAAGTCTTATTCTCTCAATCGATGAGAGAGCTTGACTTAGATGCAATAAATAAAACTGGTATTCCATCAATTGTTCTGATGGAGAATGCTTCTCGCGGAACTGCACAGATCATCCGTAATGAATATCCAGTTAACAGGTATCCAAATTTAATCCTTTTCATTGGGCCCGGGAACAATGGCGGAGACGGGATGGCGGTAGGAAGGACTCTTGCTCAATGGGGATATTATCCCCATTTTCTATATTTGAGTGACCCGGAAGAATTGTCTGGAGATCCTGCAATCAATTTCAATATTATTAAGAATCTGGGCTTTAAATATTCTGAGATTAACGAAGGCCGGAAATTGACAAATATCATCAAGGGTTATTCCCTGGGGAATACAATTTTCATTGATGCAATGTTCGGGACAGGGATGAAAAGAGCGGTGACTGAAGGGATCTATTTTGAAATTATAAATGCCATTAACAGATCAGAATTTAAAATTGTTTCTATTGATCTCCCCTCAGGTCTATCTGACGTTTTTCCTCCATCAGAAGGGGTTGCGGTCGATCCGGATATAACAGCAACATTTCAGGTCATTAAAATTCCTCACCTTTTTCCTGATGATCGGAAAAGATGCGGGAAAATATTTGTTGTCGATATCGGTATCCCTGAAAAATATCTTAAAGATGAAAAATATTTTCTGGAGTTGTCAGAACCTTCCTCCTTTTCAGGACTTTTAAAAAAAAGAGATTCCGGGGTTCACAAAGGGAAGCTTGGGCATGGGCTTGTTGTAGCAGGTTCCGAGGATAAGCCCGGTGCAGCAATTCTGTCATCGGTATCGGTTCTAAGATCAGGAGCAGGCTTGGCAACCTGTGTTACATCCGAGAGGAATCGGGACTTGATAATGAGATCATATCCGGAAATTATGACATTTAGGGAAGATGAGTTTTCCGGAATTGAAACAATACCTGATGAGTTCGATTGTATCCTTGCCGGACCCGGGATGGGGGTTAGTGAAAAAACAGAAGAGATCACAAGGAAAATCATCTCAAAGTCATCTGTTCCTGTTGTCCTGGATGCGGACGCCCTTAATGTATTAATGGGAAAGACAAATATCCTTGAGGAAAAGAATGGTTACCCTCTTGTAATCACTCCTCATGTTAAGGAATTTTCAAGGATAACTGGAAGCAGAGTGGCAGAAATACTAAATGATCCGGTTAATTCAGCGAGAAATTTTTCAATAAAACATGAATTATTTACAATATTAAAAGGGCATCACACAGTGATCGCTGCACCTGATGGCCGTGTTTTTATCAACCAGACCGGTAATCCCGGGATGGCAACTGCCGGAAGCGGGGATATTCTGGGCGGAATTATTACCGGAATGATATCCCAGTTTAAAAGTGATTTTCCCATTTTAACAATTCTCCAGGCCGCAGTTTTTATCCACGGCTATGCAGGGGATATTGCGGCATCATTAAAAGGGGAGTCCGCTTTGATCGCATCGGATATGGTTGAAAGTATTTCTGAGGCTTTTATGAGGATAGATGAATATAGATCTGAATTCACTTTCACCTGAAGAAACCTTCGGTTTCGGTGAATCATTAGGTAAAGTCCTGAATGGTAATGAGTTGATTCTGCTTAGCGGAAATCTGGGGGCTGGAAAAACGATGTTTACAAAAGGTGTTGGGAATGCCCTTGGAATTGACCGCAGGGAAATTGTTAGCCCCAGTTATACATTAATGAATATTTATGAAGGTAAATTCAAACTTTTTCACATCGATCTGTATAGGATAGGGGAGCAGATAAACGGCGGAATACCTGAGATCGATGATAATCTGGATTCCGGGATAATCGTTGTCGAATGGGGCGAATTTGCAAAAAAGTATTATTCAGCTGAAAGAAATCTTATAGATATATCTATATCATATACCGGTGGGGGAAGTCCTGAGAGAAGTATCACTCTATTCACAGGAATTAATCTTCCCCCTGATGCTTTTCACAGCAACTAGCGAACTTTATACTTTACAACGTCTCTGTATCTTGATTGCCCCACAATGTCCTTGAGAAGTATATCAAAATAGTATTTGCCCTTGGCTGAATAGTCTATGGGTATTTTCAGATAGATATATTTCTTTTTCAGAATTGAGTTGTCAATTTTATCCAGAACTCTTTCAACTTTAATATCATCAATCCTGAGATAATTTTTGTAAATGTAGATCGTGATTGAGAAACTGGCTCTCATAACTCCATTATTTTCTTCAAAACTGATCTTTTTTGTGGGTATCCTAAGCACTATTTCATTATTCTTAACAGAAGGCTTAAACGTGATCTGATATTTAATATCATTATTAGATGTATCCAATACACTCATTTTTGCAAGATCTATTGCTGATAATAATTGTGCAGGGATTCTCATAAGTTTAAAATTACCAAATCCGTTGGTGTCTGTGAAGACCAGGTATAATTGGAAACGGTAATAGAACCACCTTTCCATAGGAAGTCTTTTTGTTGAAAGCAATGCTCCCCGTTGCTGGTTTACTCCTCCGGGGGAAGTCATATCCAGTTCCCCGAATTCTCTCCTGTCGGGGATCCCAAGCTGGAGTAGTATTCTGCCTCTCTCGGAGTCCCATCCGGTGTTCTTTCCCTTCCCTTCGGAGAACCATCTGTTCGAATATGCAATTCTTTTGGCATATGTGCTTTTCGCTTCATTTTCGAAATTATCCGGAGTCGGATCTCTCTTATCCCAGAATTCTTTCATAAATTTTGCTCTTTCCGCATCATCAGGTAGATGTTTGTAGATCTGTTTTTCCATTTTGGTCATAATAAACCTTGTCTTCTTGTAGAAATCATCTACTCCTTTTACAACGCCTTCCGTACTGGTTGTGGTTTTTCCGTAAATTCCTGAAAATGCCAAAAACAATATTTGTATTAAAATTATATATATTTTCATTTTTATCCTCATCTGAAAAACAGGTTCAATCCTATATTGAGCGTGAGTCCACTCAGGTCAAGTTTCTCAAATCCCTCAAACAAATTTGATAACTGTCCCTTAAGGTACTGGTATTTTGCCTCGAAGGATATCCCCATATGTCTTCGATATCTGAATATAAAACCACCCTTGAAATTAATTCCTGCACTATATTTCTCTGTATAGCCATATCCTTCGTATACTTCCCAGCTGTTAAAATCTATAAAATCGCCCCATTGTTCATATTCCCAATAGTATATACCCACACCTGCTCCGATATAAGGGTTAAACACTTTTCTGTGTCCGATGGGATAGATCTTAATGTTGGCTTCAATTCCACTTATACTAAGATGGATGTCCTGGTAAATCGGAGTACCGTCATCATATTCATAATCTCTGTATTGTGAATAGACGGTTCTCTCAAAAGTGCCGGCTTCAAAAGCCATGGAAAAATATCTTCCTATAAATTGCTCATACTCAATCCCGTAATAGAGATCTCGCATATCTTCATTTGAAAAGTAAAGATTCTCTTTATTTACTTCCCAGAGGTCAGATTCTAGCATTGGACTGAAAAGACCGATTTTAAAGTTAAGGCTCTGACCTGAAATAAGTCCTGATCCAAGAAGTAAACCTAATATTGAAATTAATAATTTTTTTTTCATATTTAACCTCCTCTGTTACGAAGCAATATCAATGCCAACGAGGATAAAGGCAGGAGGTGAAAAAATGTCCCTTATTTAGTACAGCAAGATCTATTTTAAAACAGATACTATCTTCTTCTTGTTGGGCACTGAATTAAAACGTGCTACTTCACTCCCGGAATTAAATACAATAATTGTTGGTACTCCAAGTACAAAAAACCTTGTTGCAATACCGGGATTCTCTGCTACATCAACTTCAAACGCAGAGATCTTCTTTTCAGGATTCTCGTCAATTATTTCATTAAGTAATGGCGGAACTTTTTTACATGGCGCACACCCGGGAGAACTAAAATCTATAATAACATTCCCCTCTAATGCAATTTTTTCATCAAAAATTTCTTCAGATATTTTTTCCATATTATTTGTTTCCCAGCAATGTTTCGATTTTCTCTCTGACGGAATTATGATTTCCGGATCCGATCTTTATATGATCAACATTCCCTTGCCTGTCAATAAATATCATTGTCGGAATACCAGTGATCATATATGAATCAAAATCCTGCCCATTATCAGAAATTGCAATGGGGTAGTCAATTTTGAATCTGGCAGCAAAGCTTTTGATCAATTCGATCTCTTTATCACGATCAACTTTACCTGCATTCTGAACATCATCTCTGTATGATCCATACAACTTTGTAAATCCGATCACTACGAGTCCGTCATCTTTATGTTTACCATATTCCTCTATCAAACCGGGGATCACAGCCCTGCATGGGCTGCACCAGGGAGCCCAGAAATCGATAATTACAACTTTGCCTTTAAGTTTATCCAATGATAGAGCTTTTGAATTTACCCATGTTTCTGCATTTATCGAGGGAGCCTTTTTCCCCAGGAATTCGATCTGGGCCAGTTCTGATTTGAGTGATTTTTTTCCTCTTGGATCAGTTGTGAGCTCAATTGCTTTTTTGAGAATTTCTTTTGCTCCTGCAATATCCTTCTCATCTTTGGCAATTGAGGCCAGGTTTGCATAGAACATGTGTGTATATCTTTTAAACTCTTCAGGAAGCTGGGAAGAGTCGATCAGTTGTTGTGAATATTTTTTTCTTACAGATTTATCTGAGGCTTCAAATGCGAAGTTCATTAATGCGGAATAATAGTCCTGTCCTTTATCAACGTTGGATTCGATCTCACTGAAAATAGGATAAGCATCGTCTATTCTCTTTTTTGAAATGAGAGTCAGTACCTTTACCATCTTTGCTTTATTTAATAATTTGCCATCTTTCAAAATAACTTCGTCAATAAGTTTTTCAGCTCCATCCAGATCCTCGGTCTCTAAAAGTAACGTAGCCTTAATTATATCTATTGCTTCGGATTTTGAACTATTCTTGTATTTTGTAAGCAATTCCTCAAACTCTTTTTTTTTCTCGACTTTAAATTCCTGATATTCCTTGTATGATTTGATCTTAGATTCCTTCTCGTGAAATTTTGTTTCAAGAGCAGTAAAATCGCCAGTCAGATTTTCAAGATCATCAGCTTTTGAATTTCCCTGACAGGAAATAACAAAGATCAGAATTACTATTATTGCTATGAATTTTTTGTCCATTTTTGTCTCCATTTATATAACCAATCTTATCATAATAAAGGTTGGGACTCAAACTTGAATGGTTCAGACTCTGAAGTTCAGAACTTTCTCGATTATCTCAAAATTTACCGGAACCTTTCCTCCAAGCTCACCATCAAATTCAAGATTTATGTCATCCTCAGAAGAAACCTCAAGTTTTTTCACCCTGTGGACTTCCACTTTCGGATGGTTGATTATCGTCCCCCGATAGAGGTGATGAGAATTCCTTATGATCTCAAACTTTTTCATCTCTTTTACCAGGACAAGATCAAAATAGCCATCATCTATTTTTGCGTCAGGGGCAATTACCATTCCCCCACCGAATATACCACCGTTTGCAACTGCTCCGATAAGGTATTTTCCGGATATTTTCTTTTCACCATTAATAGTTATATTCACATTTTTGCTTTCATAATTTTTTATTGTGGATAAAAGTCCACTGTAATACGATAAGGGACTTCTCTTGGATTCCGGAATAGTTGAAAGTTTTTTTATTACATCCGCGCCCAATCCGAAATCAGCAATATTGATAAAATATCTAGGTGGATTCTCTGGACCTGAACCAGGATAGGAGATCCTTCCGACATCAATTTTTTTTTGGTTTGAATTTTTGATCAACTCAACAGATTTTTTAAAATCTCTGGGGATCTTGAGGAATCTTATGAAGTCAGAACCAGTTCCCGATGGGATCATACCCAGGGATGCTTCATCATTTATCACTTTTTTTGTATTACCTGAGAAGAATCCGTTAGTGATCTCGTTTAATGTTCCGTCCCCTCCGATCCCGATTATCAGGTTAAAACCTTCAGAAAGGACTTCCCTTGCTATTTCTGTTGCCTGATTTGGTTTTTCTGTAAAGATATATTTAAACTCTGAAAAATAGTGTTTTATAACGGATTTAATACTTTCCCATCTGTATTCAGTCTTACCTCTTGCTGAATAGGGGTTTACTATTACATGAACTTTTTCCATTGTGTGATGTTAATCTAATACTACCACGTTTGTATTCTCTTCCGGTGGCGGCGAATCAGACAGAACAATTCTGCCGGCCCTTGTTTCATATTTAAAGATCGTGGTTTTACCGGAGGAAGTGAATGTCCCGGAATAAGGAAGGCCCATAAACCTCCTCACTTTTTTGATATAGTTTTTGGTCTCTTTATATGGAGGGACACCATTATATTTTTTAACTGCACTTTCGCCTGCATTATAGGCGGCAAGAACAATCGGAAGATTCTGGTTATATTTTTTATAAAGATATTTGAGATGCCTAACTCCGGCATCAAGATTCTGGTCCACATTATATCTGTTGGTAACACCGTATTGTTCTGCTGTACTTTTCATCAGCTGCATAATTCCGACAGCCCCTTTTTTTGATTTGGCAAACGGGTTGAATCCGGATTCTGCACGTGCAACAGCAAGGATAAGATCTTCCCTCAATTTATATTTTATAGACAGAGTTGATATCTTATTGCCATAAAGGGAGGGAACCTTATTCGATGAATATGCTGGAATTGAGAAATTGGGCGTTTTATTGTAAGAACGGACACTTGAAAAGCCCGGGGAGTTGGTGACAATTATTCGACCGTCTGCCCCCTGCTTCACAATGAGTTCTCCGGGCAAATGTATGGATGTCATTAAGAAACATATTGTTAAAAACAATATCAGTACTCTCATTTTGTGTTCTCAAGCAGTTCCACAATCCTGGCCATGAAGCCTTCCGGGTCATTTATTTCGTTCCCACCAGCCTGGGCAAAATCAGGTCGACCGCCCCCGTTTCCCTCAACGATAGTGGATATCTGCTTTATCAGAGTACTAGCATTGAATTTTTTTGTCAAGTTTGACGGGATTGAAATTACTATGCCTGATTTCCCCCCTTCATTTGAGGAGATGATTGTTACACATTCATATTTACGTTTAATATCATCAGCAGCAGTGCTGAGCATTTTTTTACTTGTCTCTTCAAAATGATGAATTATGACCGGCAATCCTCTGATTTCCATTTTACTGCTTTTCAGCTCACTAAAGTCTGTTTTTTCCTGAGAGCCCTGTTTGGAGATCTTTTTTTCAAGTTTACGGTTTTTCTCATCAAGTTCACTGAGGAAATCGAATAGTCTTTCACCTTTTTGATTGAATTTTGATTCGATCTTTTCAATTCTACTAAAAAGGGTTTCCAGATATTTATATCCTGCTGATCCTGCGACAGCCTCTATCCTTCTGATCCCTGAAGAAATTGATGATTCAGATGTTATCTTGAAAAATCCAATTTCCCCTGTTTGCTGAAGATGGGTGCCTCCGCATAATTCACACGAGAACTCCCCAATGGAAAGCATTCTTACTTTGTCGGAATATTTTTCATCAAAGATTGCAATAGCCCCGCTGTTCAAAGCATCTTCATAAGTAGTCTCAATTGTTTTAACGTTAAGATTTTCCCTGATCTTTCTGTTGATAAGGGTTTCTATTCCGTTTAACTGATCCTTGCTCACTGACTTAAAGTGGGTAAAATCAAATCTCAATTTGTCCGGGCCTACATAAGAACCTGATTGTTTTATGTGAGGTCCCAGAATTTCTCTTAAGGCAGCGTGGAGTAAGTGGGTGGAGGTGTGATGGGCAGCAATGTTCTCTCTTTTTGACATATCTACTTTGACTCTCACAATATCACTGTTAGTCAAATTTCCTTTAAGGATCTTTACATAATGGAGAAGTCCACCTGTTGAATTTTTTCTTGTGTCTGTTATTGAGAAAAGTGAATTTTCACTTCTTCCGGAACCTGTATCGCCTGTCTGTCCACCGGATTCTCCATAAAATGGAGTTTTCTCTATGATCAAAACCCCTTCTTCTCCCTCCGAAATTGAATCTGTTATGGAATTCGCCTTGAAAATTTCTTTTATAGAAGATTCTTCCTCAAGGCTGTTATATCCCGTAAATATTGAGTTCAGCTTGTCCATATCTTCAGGGAGGTTGCTCACCCCTCTGACAGCCAACCCACTTCTTGATTTTTTCTGTTGATCTGCAAGTTCAGCCCGGAACCCTTCAAGGTCGACTTTCATGTTCTTTTCGTTTGCAAGGTCTATTGAGAAGTCAACAGGAAAGCCGTATGTATCTGATAATTTAAATACATCTTTTCCCGATAATACTTTCTCCCCCTTATCAATTGTATTGTGAATGATGTCCTCGAATCTTTTCAGTCCAGAGAGCAGAGTTCTTTCAAATCTCTCTTCTTCCGATTTGATTACCTCAGAAATGAATTTTCTGTTTAAACCCAGCTCCGGATAAGTATTTTCCATGATCTCTATAACTACCGGAGTGACCTTATATAGAAAACTTTCTTTAAATCCGATAGAACGTCCATGTTTTGAAGCTCTGCGCAGGAGTCTTCTGAGAACATACCCCCTGCCGTCATTTGAAGGTAAAACTCCATCTGAGATCAGAAAGGAGAGAGCTCTCACATGATCAGCGATAACATTAAGTCCGATCTTAATATCTTTGTCATCAGGATTCACATCAGCGAGTTTTGCAGTGAATTCAATTATCGGGCGGAAAAGATCAGTATCATAATTGCTTGATTTTCCAGACAAGAGGGTAGTTAGTCTCTCCATTCCCATCCCTGTGTCAATAGAAGGTGAAGGGAGGGGATTCATTTTGCCTGATTCTTCTTTGTAATATTGCATAAATACCAGATTCCATACTTCAACAAATCTCTTGTTATCCCCGGAAAACTCATCAGGGCCGAACTCCGCCCCTCTATCATAATGTATCTCTGAACATGGCCCGCACGGTCCGGTATTTCCCATTTGCCAGAAATTGTCTTTTTCTCCAAGCCGGGAAATTCTTTTTGATGGGATCCCTATCTTGTCTTCCCAGATCTTGTATGACTCATCATCCTCATTAAAAACAGAGACCCTGAGGTCTTCGGGAGAGAAACCGAATTTGTCTGTCATGAGTTCCCAGGCATATTCAATAGCTTTTTCCTTGAAATAGTCTCCGAAAGAAAAATTGCCGAGCATTTCAAAAAAAGTATGATGGTATTCTGTTCGACCTACTTCATCAAAATCATTGTGTTTCCCTGAGACTCTCATACATTTTTGTATGGAAACAGCCCTCTTGTAGTCTCTGCTTTCATTGCCGATGAAAATATCCTTGAACTGATTCATCCCGGCATTTGTAAATAGAATGGTAGGATCTTTTGCCGGCACCAGAGGAGCAGACATCACTTTATAATGACCTTTGTTTTTGAAAAATGTATAAAATATATCTCTTATATCGTTACTGTTCATATACCATCAACATCCAGAAGATTGTGATCTTTAAAATTATTTTCCGAAGAAGTTCCACTATCACTTGAAATATCTGAGATCCTCTTTTCCATCTCTTCAAGTGACATATCTTTTGTAGATTGGATCCCTGCTTTTTTAAGTTTGAACTCATCGGGGTTCGATGCCCATTTAAGAGCTTCCTCATATGTGATCATCTCACGGCCATAAAGGAAGAATAGTGACTGGTCGAATGTTTGCATACCATATTGGGAGATACCCTGTTCGATCGCTTCTCCTATCAGTTTGGTTTTTTCCGGATTTACGATACAATCCTGAATATATGGGGTGTTTATTAGTATTTCAACTGCAGGAACCCTCCCTTTTTCATCTGACATAGGGATAAGTCTCATTGAAATTATTGCCTTAAGGACAGATGCCAACTGTATCCTGATCTGTTTCTGATGATGGGGAGGAAAGATCGATATAATCCTGTTTATTGTTTCAGTCGCATCCAGTGTATGGAGCGTGGACATCAGCATGTGTCCTGTCTCAGCAGCAAGAAGTGCGGTCTCAATAGTTTCCATATCTCTCATCTCTCCAACAAGGATAACGTCGGGGTCTTCCCTGAGGGCACTCCTCAGCGCAGATGTGAAATCAATGGTATCATGCCCGACTTCTCTCTGATTCACGATGCTTTTCTTATCTCTGTGAAGATATTCGATAGGGTCTTCAATAGTAATAACATGTTCAATTCTGTGAATGTTGATATGATCTATCATAGCAGCAAGGCTGGTTGATTTCCCACTTCCGGTAGTCCCTGTTACCAGTACCATTCCCCTTCTCTCATCAGCTATTTTTTCCAGTATAAGAGGCAGGTTCAGGTCGGCAATAGACTTGACCTGAGTTGGAATTATTCTTAAAACGATGCCGACAGCTCCACGCTGTTGAAACACGTTGCATCTGAATCTTCCCATTCCGGGAACTGAATATGCCATATCAAGTTCATGTTTGGCTTTGAACTTTTCTTTTTGCTCAGGATTCATAATAGAAAAAGACATAGCAATAGTATCCTCCTGCATAAGTCGTTTGAGCTCGACCATCGGAAGAAGTTTCCCATTGATCCTGAGTATTGGGTGATTACCGACCTTCAGGTGGAGATCAGAGGCTTTACGCTCTACAGCAATCTTTAACAGGTCATCAATATTCATGTTAATCTCCTAAATCATTAACTATTATATATTATTTGCAAAAATAGTAAATAGTATGAATGATCAGGAGATAGTATTGTTTCCTAAGTTAAAAATTGAAACCCATCCAGAATTTCATTCCGTAAAATCTTGCCTCTTTCAGATTTGTTTTATAAATCCATTCAAAATGGAGTGGATATCCGAAGAGATTCACTTCAAGTGCA
Source organism: Candidatus Aminicenantes bacterium UBA647 (assembly GCA_002299555.1). GTDB lineage: Bacteria > Acidobacteriota > Aminicenantia > UBA2199 > UBA2199 > UBA647. The sequence goes on along the minus strand of DBOL01000115.1, from coordinate 47,089 downwards.
AATCCATAAGAAGACAGGGCGTCTTTCAATTCAATTCCATCCGAGAACATGTCGAATGTCCTCAGTTCATCATAATAGCTCTGCCAGTATGGATCCGATCCGGTGTATGGCTGGATCGAATCGTCCCATACGCCCCCGAGGTCGAAGAATAAAACTCCTCTAATAGGTCCCATAAGGCCGATCGGAGATGCAAGATATTTAATAAGAGGAAACCTTAACTCTGTTGTAAATGCGAATCCTTTTGTCCCTACCAGAGACCTGAATGAGGAAGCACGGAGCGTATTGTTTCCACCAGTGGCAAACAGGAGGGGGTTTTTCCCGCCTGATGCGAACCCGGTCATTCTCATTGCGATGAGCGTGTTTGGTCCAAGTCTGAAATATTTCCGGAGATCAAGGTCCATTGTATATGAATCGACAAAGTTGTCTCCGAGTTTGAAATATTTACTGACAGAAATTTTGAAGGTGTGTCCCATTAACGGCCCGATGTTTGTGAACCGGGTTGTTTCACCGACAAGAGATAGTTTTAAAGGCATTGCATAGCCGTCAAAATATTGGTTATATGGAAGTTCGGTTCCGAAAAACACTTCATCTGCTAATTCCTCCTGGTAGTGAAGAGAAAGAGAGAATTCTGCTCTATATGAACGGCTGAAGGGGTAAAAAAACCCGGTTGTGAGGCCGATTCTCCTGCTTACCAGAGTGTAATTTGATTTGTCCAGGTAGGCAGTACTATCGGGAGGAATATATTGTCCGGTTTGCATAAAGTAAGAGTTAGAGTACATGTATAACCGTGAGAAGTATTGGAATCTGTTTTTTTGATTGACATATGTGAAACTATAAGATTGGTATCCATAGTATGATGATATTAGAAGTGAGAATGAGTGATCTTTCAGAACATCTTCAAGCCTCAGGAATGAATATCCGAATATTGAACCGTCCGATCCGAACCCTGCTGTTATCGGAGGGAGTGAAGGTACGGTCAATGATGAAAATGGTTTGTATTTTTTCCGATTTGCAAGATTGAAGTTCAATTCCTCCTCAAGATCTTTGTTGAAAGTTCTGTTTGCAATTATCTCGCCGTCAATGAGGGAGAATTTAGCACCATGAATATTTTCTCTTCCGTATTTTTCGATCACTTCTTTTGAGAACCGGATAACCTCTTTTCCATCTTCACCCTTTACCATTTCCGGGCTTTCAAATATAACCGGTCTTTTTTCCTTGAACTCGGAGATATCCTTCTTCAACAGGACAAAGTTACCCTTGTTGTAGGAAGAGATAAGGAGCATGTTTTTTTCACCCGGGATCTCCATCGGGAAGAAGATCGCTGTCTGAACATCGGTATATCTGTAATTCACTTTTTCTTCAAGATCCGTAGAGTAGAGGTTGTAAGCACCTTCTTCGTCAGAACTAAAATAAACACGTTTCTCATCAGAGGAGAAAGAAGGTGTAATACTATTAAAGTTCCCGGAGGTGATCTTCATCGCCATTTCGGGATTTTCAATATTCCCAACATATATATGAGAATGTTTACCATCACTTGCAGCAAATGTGATCTTCTTTCCGGTTGAAGATATATTCAATGATTTGATATATAGGAATCCCCTTGTGATCCTGTCAGTATTACCGGATGACAGGTCGTGACTGTAAATAAAGGATTTTGATCCGTCTACACCGGTAAAGTAAATATTTTTTCCGTTGTTTGTGAAGTTAGGGGAGGAAGGTTCCATGATATTTTTAAGTTCTATCATATTTACAACTTTACTCTTCAGGACATCAACGATCACCAGAAATGTTGTATATTCTTTGCGGGCAAAGAATGCTATTCTGTCCCCCTCTTTATCCCAGGTAAAGGTGCTTCCGTCCTCGGGATTGAATTTCACGGAGATCCCATCGTGTTTTGATGTGAATCCCGGAGTAATGTTTTTGATGACACGTCCATCTTTCATGGAGATAAGAATAATGTCTATCTTCCGACTTTTGAAATTCGCTGTTACTGTCGCTGCGAGCTCCCCACCGGGAGATATCTGGTGAGAGAAAGAATATGCAAAAGGGAAGTTTGGTCCGATAATATAGTTGTAATCTTCAGGGTCTTCTTTCGCTACAAAGTCCTTGAACCGATTCTTCATATATTTCCTCAGTTCAAAATTGAACTCTTTCTGGGTGGTTCCGAATTGCCTGAACACATTTCTGGTGGACCCATAAACGTTTCCCCGGAAAGAGAAGAGTAGATTTCTAACACCTCTTACTCCATATTTCTCCTCAACAAACTCATAAATTATATGTCCGAAGTCATATGGAGCCCTGCCGGACCTATTAGAGGTTCTCATCTCCCCATTTTTGTCGAGAGTCGGGATCATATCATTCAGAACTGCATCCCTTACGGTTAACAAGCTGAATGCATTCCAGTCCCTTGTTACAAATTCAGAAAATCCTTCCATTATCCATAAAGGGGGAGATCTGAATCTGAACAGACTCTTTGAGCTTTTTTTATACAACACCTGATATTCGAAGACATGAGCAAGTTCATGAGTCAGAGTTCTCATTAACTCCTCATTCGATGAATCCCCGTGAAGTACCATCCTGTTGCTGACTGGCTCTGCGAATGCTTCTGCACCTGTAGGGAGAAATCCCGGATATATGTTTGTCTGTTCAAAATCCACATGGGTTCTGTAAAATATCAGGGGGATCTTTTTTTCAACCTCTACATTAAGGAATTTTGACATTTTGTCATACCCGTTTTCTGCAGTAACTGCAATCTTTTTCAGTAATTTAATATCATCAATGTAGTGATAAATCCTGAAATTGGGCGTGTCAAAATATTTCCAGTCAAATCCTTTTTGGACAATTTTATTTTTGCCGTAATAATAAGAAAAAAATTGAGATGACAATATTATCGGCAAGGTAAAGATCAATACAAATATGAATAGTTTATTTAATTTTCTTTCCATTTTTCATCCTGTTTATTTCATTAAGTATCTTGTTTCCAGTCTTCCTAATCCCATGAATAGCTTTACAAATTTTTCTGTTATCTTCCTGAACAGGAACTCGAAATTATAATCGGGTTTTTTCCTGTCGGCGCCATTATATGTTTCTTTGAGTTTTTTCGAAAAAATATCTTTTCCGGTTGCAGCATCCCTGAAGAATATCTCGAGCTGCAACTCCCAGTTCTCAATCTTTACAAAGATTCTCCTCTTCTTTTTCCCCTTTTGTTCATCAATGACATTTCTCTCTTTTATTTTCAGAGAAATCTCTCCACCAATCAGAAGTAGCTCTCCTTCTTTCAGGTCAGAGACAGGTTTCCCTTCGAGTATTTGTCTTTTGATCGGCTTCTTAATCATTTTCGGGAGTTCGTTTAGAAAAAAATAGTCAATACTTGGACCCGGGTCGTACTCGGATGGGAATTTCTCAACCTTTACCGGATCGTAGGCTACATCTTTATATTTTAGGAAATCTATGGTTGTAGAGCTTTTTACCGGTATTCTTACAATATTTACAGGCTGAGTCCTGCAACTCCCGATCATAAAGGCGGTTATGACCGCAATTGCTATTATTATCGATCTTCTCATTTTCTTCTCCCTTTGCCTTTCTTCATCTTCAGGTCTTTTCTTTCCTGCGAATCAGATTCCGTATCAGGATTTATCCTTTTTTTTAATCTGCTTATGTTCCGTTTGATGTATTCACTCCCGGGCGAGAGTTTCAATGCTTTTTGATACTCTGATTCAGCTTCTTTTAACTTATTCTGAAATTCGAGTGAGATCGCAATATTGTTATGGATAGCAGCAGAATTCTCGCCATCCTTGAGAGCTCTTGACCATCTGTAATATGCTTCTTTCCACAATCCTCTTTTTGCAAGTTTATTTCCAAATTTGAATTCAGTATTCACTCTGTTAGCTGAGCAACCGGCCAGAAAGAATACTACGAGTAAAATCAGGGTAATCTGTTTCAAAGGTCCCTCCTGTTATAAACAACTTCTACATTATTTTGTTTTTCTATTTTTTGCATAACAATGTTCATGTGGAATGAGTAGCAATATTGTTTCCCGGTTTTAAATCAGCATTTTGTAACATAATTGTGACAGAGAAATTAATTCAGGGACGTTAATTTCATCCAATATCAGACAAATGGTGTTTTCTTGAAGATGTGTCTCCTCTCAGGAGTTATAAGATCTGTTTTCTTTTCCGGATATGGTAAAATCGTGTCAGGGATAAATAATGATAAAAGGGACCGGGGCAGACATCATCGCTATAGAAAGGATTAAAAAAGCCATAACCAAAGACCAGTCCTTCACAAAAAAAATTTTTTCACAGGAAGAATCCGAGTATTGTAATTCAAAAGCAAAAAGGGAGATCCACTTTGCGGGGCGGTTTGCAGCGAAAGAGGCTTTTTTCAAGGCTCTGGGTACCGGCTGGAGGGATGGGATGAAATGGACGGAGATCAATGTTATAAATGATGAGCTTGGCAAACCGGAGATCATTATCTCAGGAAAAACGCTTGAGGTTTTTAAAGAGAAAGATATGAAAATCATAAACCTTTCGATCTCCCACACAAAAGAGTTTGCTGTTGCTTTTGTAATTATCGAATAAAGTATCAATCACATTCCCCCCCTCAATGGATTGATTTTTAATTTTTTCTATATTAGAATTTCGAGTTGAATCAGGTCTGGAAAATTTCGGATCTGAAATTTGGAGAAAATTATGAGGAATTTCCTTATTAAGTCAAAAACAATCGAAAATGTCGGTATATTATATCCGACCGGGCACCTCGATGCACACAGTGTTGAGAAATTCGAAAATGAAATGATAAAAATGCTTGATGACAGCATTGTGAAGATCGTTGTAAACTGCAATGATCTGAATTATATCAGCTCTGCAGGTATGGGGATTATCATGGGGTATCTTGATGAGATCAGAGAAAAAGGCGGAGATATAAAACTGTCAAATGTCATCGACAGGGTATATGAGATTTTTGATCTTGTAGGATTTACAGAGATATATGAATTTGTAGATAGTGAAAAAAAGGCAATAGAAAAATTTAATAATGTTTCCTGAAACTTCAGAACTGTCAGTTTCAATTCCGGCTAAGACGGAGTTGCTGAAGATGCTTGTTGAACTGACAAATCATATCGCAGTGAGAAATTTTTTCTCTGCATCAGAATCGAGAAAGATCGCTCTTGCCGTTGACGAAGCAATAACCAATGTGATCAAGCACTCATATAAAGAATCCACTGATGCAGAGATTAAACTTGCTTTTTACTGCAGTAATAATGGAATAAAAATAAAAATTGAATTTTCGGGAATTCCACCTGAACTCGGTAAAGATATGGTCAATCTTGAAAAAATGATAAAAGCGAAGAAGAAGGGTGGGTTGGGAGTAGCCTTGATCAAGAGGATAATGGATTCTGTTGAATACACAACCATAAAAGATATAAACTATCTGGAAATGATCAAATGGAAGAAAAGCAGCTAAAAGAGCTGATAAAAGATTTAAAAGTAAAAAAATTTCAGTTTAACTCGATATATGAATTCTCCTCTTCAATTTATTCTTCTTTTAATCTTGAGAATATATTCCGGATCTATTTTTCCACAATCATGGGACATATGGGGATTTCAAGAGCATTTTTTCTTGATGAGAAGAATAACCTTCTGGAGAAAAGAGGATTTCGTGTCCATAAAAAGGACCGCAAAGTACTTTTGGGGAGACTGAGGAAATATAAAAATAAGTGGGACCATTTTGAAGTAAAAGATATTGAAAAAAAAGATCCTGAACTATTCGAACTTTTATCACAAAAAAACATAGCTTTGCTTATTAACCTGTCTGAGAAGGGGGCAAAAATGGTCATTCTCGGGTTCGGACTCAAATTCAACAGGCTGCAGCTGAATCAGGATGATCTTGATTTCGCGTCCTTTCTCTCAAGGTTTGCTCTAATCGCAATAGAAAATAGTTTTATGGTCTCAAAAATGATAGAAAAACAAAAAATGGATCATGAGATCAATATTGCGAAGGAGATTCAATTATCACTTCTCCCTCAGGAGATACAGGAATTTGAAAATTTTGATATTGCGGTGAGATATGAACCCATCCATGGTGTTGGTGGAGATTATTATGACATACTTAAAGAGAGGAATGGGAAAACACCTGTTCTTATTGCAGATGTCGAAGGGAAGGGATTATCTGCGGCTCTGCTCGCAGCTTCATCCCAGGCGGTTTTTCATGCTATGAATGATCTTTATTTTTCGGAGCCGGAAGATTTCATTTCAAAAGCAAATTCACTTATATATGATTTTACAAAGGGAAACCGCTTTATAACAATATTCTGGATGGTCATTGAGGACAAGAAAAAAAGTATTTCATATGTTAATGCAGGTCATATAGAGCCGATATTGATTTCAGGCAAAAAAACATATCCCCTTTCAAAGGGTGGATTTTTAACGGGGTTTACCAGTGATGCCAAATATGAAAAAGAAAACCTTTCGCTAAGATCAGGAGATATAATAGCGTCATTCACAGATGGAGTCCCGGAAATAGCGAATAAAGATGGTGAAGAATACGGTGTCGGAAGGATCGTAGCCTATATAAAAAAGCATAAAGAAAAAACCGCATCCGCAATAAATGAAGGGATATACAAGCAAATGTTCAAGTTCAGTGGGAACATAAAACCGGCAGATGACTGTACTTTGATAATTCTTAAAGTAAAATAATTCCTTTAGTAATACTCGAATTCTCTCTGTTCTTCCTCTGCTGAATTTATGATTCCCGGAGAATCAGATCTGGGACAAACATTCTCACATATACCGCAACCTGTACAAAGATCCGGGACCACATAGATCTGTTTTACTTTCACAAGCTTGCCTTCAAAGTTCCATACATCAACTTCTCTGAATCGGATCGCCTTATCCGGAACCGGGCAATGCTCTTCACAAACAGCACAATTATATCCATCTGCATAGGTATAGCATTTATCTTTAACCACAACAGCTGTACCCATTTTAAACTTCTTTTTATCTTCAAGTGCAAGAGTTTCAATTGCATTTGTCGGGCACACCTGAGTACATCTGTTACACTCAAACTCACAATATCCGATCGAAGGTTCAAGTACAGGTGTCCACAGGCCGTCGATACCTGTTTCGAAGAGTGCCGGCTGAATGAAGTTTGTCGGGCAGGCTTGCATACACTCACCACATCTTATACATCTGTCAAGAAAATCAATTTCCTTGACAGATCCCGGAGGCCTCTCAAAATTGTGGATCCTGGATTTAGATGTACCGGAAAATCTTGGAAGGGATGCAAAAAAAATTCCTGAGATTATAGATCCGGTGATCCTCCTCCGGCCAAGGTCGATCTTATTGATACTTCCCTTTGCGGGGAAGCTGAATTTGGTACTGATCGAATCCGGCGGGCAGGAATCTTCGCAATTATAACAGACCATACATTCAGACTTCATATAATCCTGATATGGACTTCCGTTATAAGTACAATCGGCAGAGCAGACATTACATTTTTTACAAGTCCCTTTGTCCACATCGAGGTTTAGAAGACTAAATCTGGAAAACAGCCCATATAGAGCCCCCAGTGGGCATAAATAATTGCAGAAAAATCTTCTCTTGTAAAAATTCGCTGCAATTAACAGGAAAAAAACAATTCCAATAAAAACTGACTGCAGATATTTCCTCGGTTTGTTGGGGAGAATGTTTTTCTTTGAAAATTCATATGCGGGTTTTAAGCCTTTGGAAATGATCCCCGACTCGTTCGCACCTTCTTTAAGTGTCTCCTCAATCACATAATTGGCAGAAGGGCTGACAACGATGGAAGTGCTTCTGGTAAGAATAGAGAACGGATCGAACCATCCTCCGATATTTGTACCGAAAAGGGCCATAACCAGGATAAGTGTCAGGATCACATATTTCAGTTTTAACAATTTGTGATCTACCTGTTCCACTTTCTTTTTTCCTCGCCGGAACAGCCATGAAAAAAAATGGTGTATCGTCCCCATCGGGCATATCCATCCACAGAAAAAACGGCCGAACACAAGTGTGAGTGCCACCGGGATAAGAGAGAGAAAAAAAATCGTGATTACAGTATGAGTAGAGAATAGGTTTACTATCAATAATAACGGGTCGAAATAGAAAAAGTAATCAGAATACTTAAATGTTTCAGTAGCAGCAGCTCCCGTTCTGATCAGAAGCCAGAAAAAAACAATAAGGAATAAACCCTGAATGATAATTCGTGCGAGTTTTTTTTTGGGGTATTTTGTTCTCATTTTTGCTTAGATTTTAAAAGTAACAATGTTGATGTTTTTAAGATCTTTCTGTCCCATTCCTCTCCGGAATCCTGCACCGATAAAATCTATCTCATCGACACTTTTCCCGAACAGGTCCACTGCAACAACATCCGCTTCAAATATATTCTTAGAACAGATGACCGTTTTTTTGAGCTCTACATCACTAAGCCTTCCTCCAACGGGGCCGTTCTTTTTTAGAATTCTGAAGGCATCAACAATTGTAAGGTCAGTTTTAAATCCATTAGCCAGATCTGCAATGTTCTCACCCATATTCCGGTGAAGCTTTCCTCTTCTTCCGCCGATGATACCATACAGATTCTTCATCCCGATAGTCAGCCCGGCACTTGAGTGATGCTTAAGTATAGGGACATTAATAAATTTATCTACTTCCAGATGATCCCTGAATACTGGCCACCTCTTAAGCTTTTCCCCGTTGAACTGGTGAACAACCAGCCGGTTCTCATCAGAGAATCTGATCTCGGCACCACTTTTTACCACAGCATCTTTTATTCCGCTTCGTCTATAGGTGTCTTCTGATTTATGGCAACTATTATCCATTACAATAACTTTTTTTGCCCCGGCATCAAAAGCCATCTCTATCACAGCTCTAAGGACTTCGGGGTTAGTGTTTGCAGCATGTTCGACCTTTCTGTTCCATCCGATATTAGGTTTTATCATTACGATGTCTTGTTTGCTGATAAATTTTTTCATTCCACCGATAAGTTCCACACCCTTTTTGGTTATCTCATAAGGTGACTCTCCTGTAACTTTTGAAACAGGATCTACTCCACCTTCAGGAAATAAAGGAATTCCGGAAATGCAGGCAGTAGTAGCAGTAACGGTTGAAGTTTTGATAAATTCTCTTCTTTTCATTTTTGCTCCTTTTGAATATTATCCATAATATCAGTATGATTTTCAACACCATTTTTTGTGTTAGTGAAGATCAGATACTATTGACATAACTTTCGAAATATTGTATCTTGTATTCTGGGTAGGGCGATTAGCTCAGCTGGAAGAGCATCGGTTTTACACGCCGAGGGTCAGAGGTTCAAGTCCTCTATCGCCCAATCTTAATAAGCGGGGTCGTAGTTCAGTTGGTTAGAACGCTGGCCTGTCACGCCAGAGGCCGCGAGTTCGAGTCTCGTCGGCCCCGCCATTTCCCATTTCGGGGGCGAAATGGGTTCGACAGTATTGATTATGTCAAAGTTGCAGGTTGAGCTGGGTAACTCATTAAAGTGCTCAAAAAAAGAAACGCAAACGATTTTGCACTCGCAGCATAAATAATGTTGCCGTTCCGGTTTCCTGATCCTGCAGGGTTATTGGGGCGTCACTTAGCAGGATAAGCCGGCCGAAGTTGTCTTTGACTTTGATTCGGACGAAAATCTGATAAAGACTCCCGCGGGGATTTTTGTTTGTTTTCTTATCCACGGGGCACATAAAAGACAAACTATATCTGTAGAAACTTTGATTGAGTCCTTATTGGACGCGGGTTCAACTCCCGCCGCCTCCAGTTGACCGGAATAGATGAAGAAGTTTTATTGTTTCTTAACATATATATTTATTATTGCAGTCCATATATTTCCACTCTCAATTAAAGTCAGGGCTTTCGACCACAATGATTTTACCAGGATTGTGTTTGAAAGTGACAGCAGATTCTCCTATGTTATGGAGAGGGGGTCGGAAAGAGATCTCACTATCTTTCTAAAGAACAGGCCGGAAGATATAATGCTCAGATCTGATCTTTCCGGTTCTGAACTTTTGAACAGGGTTGAAAATGTGACCAATGGTGATGATCCCGGAATAAGAGTGAAGGGATCGGAGCGGTTTAATATTCTAAAGGCCTTTGTTCTTAAAGAGCCTTTCAGGGTGGTTTTTGATGTCAACAGAAAAACGACAAATATGGAAACTGAACCCGCGATCACGGAAAGTGCTCAGGATGAGTATGGATCAGATTCTCCGGAGATTAACACCTCGAAGAAAGGACGTTCATCAATTGACGTTATTTGTATAGACCCGGGGCATGGGGGCAGTGATCTTGGCGCAGTCGGGGATAAAAATACAAAAGAGAAGAGTATAACACTGAAAGTAAGTAAGAAGCTGAAAAAGATCATTGAGCGGGAATTAGGGATAAGAGTTGTAATGACAAGAGAATCTGATGTGGAGGTTGCTCTCGATTCCAGAGTTGCAAAGGCGAATAATCAGAATTCTCAACTATTCCTCTCTATCCATGTGAACTCATCCTACCGAAAATCTGCCCGGGGACCTGAAACTTATTTTGTAAGCCTGAAAGCAACAGACAAAATTTCAAGTCAATTGGCGATGAAAGAAAATAGTTCTTTTAATGGAATGGACGATGTGCCTGAAGATGATGAGTTGAAAATGATCCTCTGGAGCATGGCTCAGACAGAACATATAAGGGAATCAAGCCGCCTTGCAGATTATATTCAGAATGAGTTGAACATTCTGCTCAACACAAAGAACAGAGGTGTGAAACAGGCACCTTTCAGGGTTTTGATGAGAGCGTCCATGCCTGCAGTTCTTATTGAGATCGCATTTGTTTCCAATAAATATGAAGAGAACAGATTGAGGGATGACTCTTTTCTTGAAAAAGTGGCAGAATCGATTTATACGGGTATTTCTAAATATATCTACTATTATAATTCAACTTTTAAATGAACAAAAAGATAATATATATTCTGATAAGCCTTGCGGTGATCTTTTTTGTTACATCTCTGATAATCTATCTGAGTTCAAGTGGAACGTTTAAAAGGGCTATCGATGATAAAAAAGGTGAGAGTGAAATCATAGAAGAAACATCTCAGGAGCTTGAGAAGGTGAAGATCTTTTTTCTGACGAACAGATCTTCTCTTTTTTTACCAAAAGAGTATGAGATTGAAAAAAATGAGAATCGTATTGAATTCCTGAAAATCTTTCTTGCTCTTATGATTGACGAATCTTCAAACTTTGTTGCCACATTTCCTGAACAGACCAGACTTCAGAGTGTTTATTATATTGATGACAAGCAGATGGTTGTACTTGATTTTAATGAAGAACTGATAATTAATTTCCCGGGAGGATCCCGGGGGGAGATAGAATTTGTCTATTTTTTTGTTAACAACGTTTGCTACAATTTTAAGGAAGTTAAAAAAGTAAAGATACTTGTAGCCGGGAATGAATATAAAACATTATCCGGTCATCTTGACCTTGAAAATCCTTACAAACCGAATTATAAATATTTCAGAAGATGAATAGCAGAGCAATAGGAGTATTTGATTCAGGAATAGGTGGTCTTACCGTGTACAAAGCCATAAAGAAAAAAATGCCGGGGGAAAAAGTAATATACCTTGGAGACACGGCTCATCTTCCTTATGGAACAAAATCACCTGAGACGATAACAAAATTTTCTGAAGAGAACTCTAAATTCCTGATCGGAAAGGGTGTAAAGATAGTTGTGATAGCATGTAATTCATCATCTTCTTATGCAGTATCGCACCTCCAGAAAATTCTCGATATACCTGTTCTGGGAGTTATTGATCCCGGGGCGGAAGCAGCAGTGGAAAATGGGGAAAAGGAAATAGGCGTGATCGGAACGTCGGCTACGATTTCCTCCGGAGCCTATGAGAAGTCGATCATGGAAAAGGATCCAGATGCAAAGATCACATCACAGGATTGTCCTCTGTTCGTGCCCCTTGTTGAGGAAGGCTGGATAGATCATAAAATTACAGATCTTGTTATTCAGGAGTATCTCCTTCCTCTGAAAAAGCAGGGGATAAAGACACTTGTCCTCGGATGTACTCATTATCCCGTTCTTAAGGATGCGATAAGCAGAGTTCTCGGAAGCGGGATCACTCTTATAGACTCGGCTGAAGTGATGGCTGAGAGGACCAACTCGATACTAAAAAAACTCGGATGGTTAAAAGCTCAAGAATCTTCCAACGGAGAGGATGAGTTCTATGTCACCGATTTTCCTGAAAGGTTCAAAAAAGTAGGGGAGATCTTCCTGAAAAGAAAGATAGATAAAGTAGAAATGATCTCCTTGTGATCCAAAAGTGTGACGGTCAGATCAACTCAGCTACAATTTCTGCAATATCCTTTACTTTTACCTGATCTTCTTTATCTTTGTCCTTGATCCCATCTGAAAGCATTGTTGTACAATATGGGCATGAAGTGCATACCGTATCAGTTCCGGTATCAAGCAGCTCATCGGTTCTCACATGATTGATCCGTTCACCCTGGTCTTCTTCCGCCCACATGAGGCTTCCTCCGCCACCGCAGCAAAAACTGTGGCTCTTGTTGTTCTTCATCTCTTTCAGGTTGAGACCGGCACTTTTGATAACATTTCTGGGCTGTTCATATATATCGTTGTGGCGTCCAAGGTAGCATGGATCGTGATAGGTGATGGTTTTATTGTCTTCCTTTTTTATGCTTATTTTCCCCTTACTGATCAGTTCATTAATATATTCAGAATGGTGCACTATTTCAGGCATATCAAATTCAATTCCGGTCAGTTTTGCCGCATCATCATATTCATTCCTGAAAGTACTGAAACAGTGCGGACATGTCGTGATCACTTTTTTGAACTTGTATTTCATGAAAACTTCTATGTTTTGTGCAGCCATCATTTGAAAAAGGTACTCATTTCCCGCTCTTCTTGCCGGATCACCGCAACAATTTTCCTCACCTCCCAGAACTACAAAATTGACTCCCGCCCTGTTGAGAATAGAGATCATCGCCTGTGTTACTTTCTTGTTCCTGTCATCGAAAGAGCCTGCACATCCCACCCAATAAAGGATCTCTGCATCAGAATGATCAGAGGCTTTCTTTATATCAAGACCCTCTGTCCACACACCCCTTGTAGCTGACCCGAACCCCCATGGATTACTATTGGTCTCAAGGTTCCTGAAGAACAGATTGAACTCTTTCGGAAATTTTGCTTCCATGAGAACCCGGCTTTGCCTCATTCCGATTATCTTCGGTATATGCTCATTCAGGACAGGGCACACTTCCATGCAGGCACCACAGGTCGTGCAGCTCCATATCTCTTCATCACTGAATACTCTATCCATCAATGGAGGTATCTGATAATTCGGGTCCTTAAGTTTTTTTGCACCCTCGATGAGGAGGTCATCTCTCATTTTTATGATTATGGTTTTTGGAGATAATTCCTTTCCTGTTTGAGCAGCAGGACAATAATCGGTGCATCGGCCACAGTCTATACATGCAAATCCGTCAAGAAGGTCTTTCCATGTCATATCCTGATAAGATGTAATTCCGAAGCTTTCAGCGGTTTCAAGATCTACGGTCCTCAGGTATGAGGTTGATCTTTCACTTTTCAAAGCGATATTTGCAGGTCCCATGAACATATGCATATATTTTGAACGTGGAACATAGAGGATAAATGCAAAAACATTAATAATATGCATCCACCAGGACACTTTAAGGAATAAGTATGAAGAGGGGAGCCATCCTGCAATTATATTGCCGACAAAGGCAACACTTTCTCTACCAGAATGAAATGCTATCGAAGCACCTTCGTAAAGGAGGAATGTTAGTGTTACTGTGATCAATAAAGCATAGATGATCGGAGATTCAAAAGTGCCGTAAGTATAAGAGGATTTTCTTATCACATACCGTTTGATAATGAAAAAGAGGGTACCCAAAAGGACCCCTATTGATATAAGATCAGCAATTATTACATGAAAATTTGCCGGATGAATATTTTTATTAAAGCCCTCAAGGATATGATATACAGATATCGTATCGAAAGTTAATGATCCGTATAATAAAAAGATGTGTGCCAGACCTGCAAATATCCTCTCTTTTTTTACGGAACATAAAAGGAGAAAAAAAGATGCAATCGCATTAAGGACTCTCTTAACGGGATTGTCAAATCTTTTTTCTTTCTGACCGAGTTTCACCAATTTGAAAATGCGGATCAGCGGAGTGAAGAAAAACACTATGGTAAGCCCCAGCATTATTAAAAAGACGATTGATTCAATAAAAGTAAGCATAGAAAACTCCTTGTATTAATTTTAAAGTTTAACAAATGCCGGGTTTCTAATCAATCAGAAAAAATTAAAAAATGAATTATAAATACATCTGTCTCATTTTGTTTTTTGTTTTTTTTTGTTAATATTTAAACTTAAGTTTGTATATGAAACTGTCAACTATAGTTGTTGGTTAATGCCCTTAAAGATATGTTGAAACTGAATCTTCAGGAAGAATCTTAAAAACGGAGATGTTAGAACTTTAAAAAAACACTGCGGGGACGG